>NZ_JBEOVY010000056.1:0-28341 GCF_040295745.1 Saccharopolyspora sp. NPDC002686 | reverse complement strand
GGACTTTGTGGACCTTCGGCGTGTCAGGTCCCGACACGCCGACACCGAGTACCTGCAGTTTCAATTGAAACTGTGGTTCCCGCGGCGTGTCCGCACCCGACACGCCGGAGGTCCGGTGCAGTTTCAATTGAAACTGTGGTCACCGGTGTGTCGGGACCCCGGTGTGTCGGGACTCCCACGTGTCGGGACCCGGGTGTGTCCGAACCCGGTGTCCGAACCCGGTTTTTGGGTTCTGACGCGCCGACGGTTGTGGATAAGTTGCGGGTTCTGTGGAGAACTTCCGCAAATTCAATGGAAATTGGAGGTCTGATTTCCATTGAATTTGCGTGGCCCCGGACGGCGGAGCACTGGACGGCGGAGCACTGGACGGCGGAGCACTGGACGGCGGAGCGCCGGGTGGTGGGGACGGGGGGTTGAACCTTCGGGGGGTTCGGGGACGTGGTGGGGGCATGGTGGCGACGAATCCGAACGGGGCGGCTACTGCGCAGCCCGCTCCGTCGACGCAGCCGGGCCAGTCCGGTGAGATGTGCCGGTTGACCATCTGCGGGCCGACCTCTCGGGTTGAGCTGGCCGTGCCTGCGCACGTGCCGATCTCCGATCTGATGCCGACCGTGCTCGGGCACCTCGATCCGGCGTTGGCGACTTCCGGGCTCGCGCACGGGGGTTGGGTGTTGCAGCGGCTCGGCGAGGCGCCGTTGAACGAGGAGCACGGGACCGCTGCCGCCGGGTTGTACGACGGCGATGTGCTGCACCTGCGCCCCCGGAACGACCAGCTGCCGCTGGCCGACTTCGACGACCTCGTCGACGGGATCCACACTGGACTGTCCGCGCGCACCGACAGCTGGCGTCCGGCGCTGACCCGCCGGGTGTGCCTCGCGCTCGCCGCGCTGGCCGGGCTGCTCGCGGTGCTGGTCACGACGTTCGCCGGGAGTGGGACGGTGACCGCGATCAGCGCGGGAGCCGTCGGGCTCGTCCTGATCGGCGGCGGTGCTCTCCTGGCGCGGCTGCTCGAAGAGCGGGGCGGCGCGATCACGCTCGGCGCGGTCGGGGTGGTCGCGCTCGGCGTCGCGGGGTTCGCGATGCCTGCGGGCGCAGCGCCCCCGGCCGACTGGTTCACCGTGGCAGGAGCGCTGGCAGGCGCGGTCGTCGTGGCCGCTGGATCCGTCATCGCCCGCGCCGCGCTCGACGTCGCCAAGGCGGGATTCCTCGCCGTCGCCTGCGGAGCGGTGCTGACCGCGCTCGGATGCGTCACGGGCCTGCTGTTCGGCCTGGAAGCGCATGCGACCGCAGCAGTGCTCGTCGCGATGGTGCTGGCCGTGACCCGGGCCGCGCCGCAGCTCGCCACCTGGCTCGCCGGGCTCGTCGCCGAGCCGGTGCCGACCACCGCCGAGGAGTTCCAGCAGGGCCTGGATCCGTTGCCCAGCAAGGACGTCCTCGACCGGGCATCGGTCGCCGACGCGCACCTCACCGCGTTCCTCGTGGTGCTGGGCGCGGTCTGCTCGGGCGCGCTGCTGGTGCTCACCTCGCACCTCGCGTGGGACACAGCAGCACTCGGACTCGTCGTGGCGACGCTGTTGCTGTTGCAGGCCAGGGAGTTGCGCGGGATCTGGCACCGGGTCGCCGCGCTGGTCCCGGCCACCGCGGCGCTGATGTCGGTGCTGCTGCACTGGGTCGTCGACCTGCCGCTGCTCGGCCAGCTGTGCGTCCTGGTCGGACTGCTGGGTCTGGCCGGGAACGCGCTGGCCGGTGCCCAGGTGCTGCCCGGCCGCCGGCTCGTGCCGCGCTGGGGACGCCTCGGCGACATCCTGCACTGGATCTGCGCCCTCGCCGTGCTGGCGCTCGTGCTGACGGTCACCGGTTTCTACGGCGTCGTCGCGTCGTGGTTGTGAACCTTCTCGGTCGTGGCAGCCGTGTTCGGTAGCGGAAGGGAGGGCGAGCATGTACGGCAGGCGTGAGCAGGTCGAGGCGCATTCGTTCTTGGTCGGACGGATCCTCGCCGCGGTGCTGCGCACCGATCCCGACGACCCGAACCGGCCGCTCCGGCGGACCACGACCGGGCTGGCGGGCGGCATCGCGGTCGCGGTGCTGGTGATGGCGATCGTGCTGATCGTCAGCCTGCTCACCGGGATGGGCGGGAACGCCTGGCGGGAGAAGCCCGGATTCCTGGTCGTGGACAAGGATTCCGGCAACCGGTACGTGCTCGTCGACGGGCGGCTGCGCCCGGTGCTGAACTACGCGTCGGCTCGGCTGATGGTCGGGGGAGAGCCGAAGGTCGCGAAGGTCGGCGGCGGGGAGCTGGCGGACTTCCCGAAGGGAGCTCCGATCGGCATTCCGGGTGCGCCGGACGCATTGCCGCCAGCCACGTCGGGGGCGCAGCCGTGGACGGTGTGCGCGGGGGTGCGGGACGGCGATCCGGGGGTCGCGGTGACCGTCGGCCCGCTGCCCGGGATGGCCGAGCTGGGGCCCGACGAGTCGGTGCTGGTCCGCGTGGGCGACCAGCAGTACCTCGTCTGGCAGGGCAGCCGGCTGCGGGTCACCGAGGGGTGGGTGCCCCGCGCGCTCGGCCTGGACCCGGCTTCGGCCATCCCGGTCGACTCGGCGTGGCTCAACACGCTGCCCGCCGGACCCGACCTCGGGGCGCCGCCGGTGCCCCGAGGCGGGCCCGGGCCGGACGTCGCTGGTCAGCCGACCGAGATCGGCCAGCTGGTGACCGCACCGGACGCGGTCGGCGACACGACGTTCGTGGTGGACGCGGGCGGATTGGTGCCGGTGTCGCGCACCGTCGCGGCGCTGCTCGGCGCCGATCCGGAGGGGGCTCTGCCGCCGCCCATCACGATCACCCCGGCGCAACTGGCCAAGCAGCAGGTCCTGCCGGCACCGGTGTGGCAGGCCGAACTGCCCGCCCGGCCGCCGAAGGGCCTGGACCTCGACCGCCGCGTGCCGTGCGTGCGCTGGGAGTCGGGCGAGGTGGCGGTGGTGTCCGCGCCGGGCCTGAGCGGATCCACTGTGGATGGACAGACGTCCGGGGTCACCCGTGACGGCCGGGTCGCCGACCTCGTCGACGTCCGGTCCGGTGCCGGGTTCATCGCCCGCACCCGCCCGGCACCCGGAGTTCCCGGGGCGGGCGTCTACCTGATCACCGAGGCCGGGGCGAAGTTCCCGGTCGCCAGCGGAAAAGCGGCCGAAGCGCTCGGCTACTCGGTGGACACCGCGGAACCGGTTCCCGCGGACCTGCTGGCCCTGCTGCCGACCGGGCCGGTCCTCGACCTGATCGGCGAACAACGAACGGAGGAGGAAGTCCGATGACGCAATACGGTTACGACGACGGAATGCTGGTGAAGGTCATCAGCGCCACGGAGACCGCGCTCGGCCAGATGCGCCAGATCAACGGCAGCGTGCAGGGCCTGGCCGGCCAGCTCCCGGTGGTCAACAACTCCACGTCCGGCATGAAGCTCGGCCAGCTCCTCGGCGACTGGAACATGGACTTCAACAAGATCGTCAACGAGCTGGAGAACCTCAACACCAAGGCCGGTGGACTGTTGCAGACCAACCGCAACGTCGAAACCGAAACCGGCGGCGCAGCTCAGTAGGGGTTTTTCCAGGCGCGTTTTGCGTAGCGGGTGAACACCTGAAGTCCAACCGCTCCGGCACTTTTCGGGAAAGGGAAATCGGATGACCGCGTTCGACGTCAACCACAACGGCTACGGAGAAGTCAACCAGCAGCTGCTCCAGGCCGTGCAGAACCTCGGTTCCGTCCTGGAACAGCTCAACGCAGCGCTGAAGAACATCCCCGAGGCCGCTTGGGGCCAGGCGCAGCCCATCTGGCTGGAGAACCAGAACCAGTGGAACCGCTCCTACCAGACGATGTCCGAGAAGATCCAGCTCACCTCGCGCTCCTCGGTGGGCATCCACGACACGTTCAAGGAAGGCGACCAGCGCGGCTACCGGATCATCGCCGGCTGACCTCGCAGCGACACCGGCACCACTGTTGACGGCCCGCTGGACCGGGCCGAACGATCGGGAAGGAGATCTCGGTGGAGGAGACGGATCCAGCGCGGACGGCGACCACCAGGGGGACGGATTCGCCCGCCACCGCGGCCGTCGAGGTCGAAGCCGTGGTGGTGCCGGTGTCGAAGCCCGCCGAACACTCCGAGGTACCCGGGGGTGACGTCCCGCCGGGAGAGCCGTTCAGCGGTCCTCCCGGCGGGGACCTCCCGCCGCTGGAACCCATGACGGCGACGAAGGTCGTCGTGGTGGAGAAGGTCGTCGTCGCGGATGGTGAGCCCGCGGAGCAGGTGCCCGCGGATCCGGGGGTTCCGCCGACGGAACCGGTCACCACCGAGCCGGTGCCGCTGGAACCCCACACAATGCCGAAGCACTTCATCTTGGCGAAACCGGCTGAGCAGCAGGAGTTCTCGGCGCTGGAGCCCGCGATTCCGGCGGAGCAGGGCGTGCCGGCGGAGCAGTTCCCCGCGGAGCAGGTGCCGGACGAGCCCAAACAACCCGGGTACGCGCTGAGGTCGCCGCAGGTGGTGTCACCGCACCCGGTCCTCCCCGTCGAGCCGTCGCAGGAACAGGCGAAGCTCGAACCGACGGTTCCCGGGCAGCCGCTGGAGCCGATGCGGCCGAACGAGCCCGCGAGGCTGGAACCGACGGTTCCGGCGACGCCGCTGCAGCCGGCTGCGCCCGGAATTCCGGTCACGCCTGCGCAACCGGCTGTTCCCGCGCAACCGGTGGAACCGTACGGCGGCGTGGTGGGTGTCCCGGCCGGTGCACCGCCGACCGAGGGCGCCACCGAAACCCCGATGCCGAACCAGCCGCCGCCCGCGCAGGACGTGCCGCCTGCTCAGCAGCCGCCACCCGTCCAACAACCTCCGGTGACTTCCCAGACGCCGGACGCGCAAACCCCGCCGCCCGTGCAGAACCCGCCCAGCACGCAGCCCGTGCCGAACACGCAGAACCCGGGCGGTGCGTACAACTTCCCCACCACGCAGGGGATGGGCGGCATGCCGTCGACGAACGGGGACGTCGGCCCGGACCCGAACATCAAGTTCGACGAGGGGCAGTACAACCAGCTGCTCGCGGTGATCGGCGACATCAAGAGCACCGTCCGCACGGCACCCTCCCAAGGCCCCGCCGATCTCGACGCCGAGCTCCAGCTGCAGCCGACCGGCCAGACCTGGGAACCGGCGACGAAGCTGGTCAAGTGGGGCGCGACCTTCGGCGGCACGGTCCAGACGGAGAACAAGAGCCTCAAGAAGGCCCTCGACACGCTGCACGACTCGCTGGAGAAGGCGAAGGAGGTCTTCAAGGAGACCGACGACCTCGCCGCCTACGACGCTTCCAAGTTCACCACCGAATACCCCGGTTTCACCGGCGGCGGCATGTCCGGAACCGCGTGACTGGAGACGAGCGATGACTGAACCCACCGGCCAGCCGGAGCCGATCAAGGGCGACAACACCTCGAGCGCGACGTTCGACCAGGTGCTGTTCACGGTCACCGGTGAAGGCGCCGACCTGCACGGCATCGTCGACAGCGGGGCGGACCAGGCCCAGGGCTGGTTCCAGGAGTCCTCGGTGAAACCCGGGAGCGCGCAGACCGACGGCCAGTCCGCGGGTAGCGGCTACAGCTACCACGCCTGGGACAAGTGGTACCTCTCGGTGGACCGCAACCCCACGCTGCCGGGTAACTGGGACAAGGCGCTCGCCGAGATCGACGCCCTGACCGACCAGCTCAAAGCCGCGAACATCGGGCTGATGAACGTCAACCGGCTGCGGGACGCGAAGGAGTCCGTCGACCACTACGTGGAGTGGCTGTCCACCAACCACGACACGCTCCAGCAGTGGGCCAACAAGCTCTCCAGCGACGACTCGGCGTTCAAGGGCAAAGCGGCGCACGCGATCCAGCAGAGCGTGAACAGCCTCGCGGAAACCGTCGAGAGCCTGCGCGAGCAGATCGTCGAGGAGCGCAACACCTCGGAGGGGCTGCAGCGGGCCGCGGAGGCCGCCTCGAACTTCGGCAAGGGCATGGCGACCGCGTGGAGTGAGTACTCGGGCGCCCTGAAGAACCTGGCCACGAACACGATGAACGCCGTGCTCAACAACGTGAGCGCTTACGTCTACGGCAAGGGCCTGGTGCACGGCACGCCGAACTACGCGCTGGACGTGCTCGCGAGGAGCAGCCGGGACAAGGCCGAGACCTACATCCAGAACGTGATGGACGGGTACCGGTCCGACGACAACCGCGGCCCGGCGGTCACCCAGCCCAGCGTCCAAGGCGCTCCCGGCATGATGTGGCCGGTGATCACGCCCGGCAGCGTGAACGCCGATTCGGTTCCGTTCACCCCGGGGAAGCTGCCGGAGGGCTTCCCTGTGATCGGTGGTCCGCTGGGCAGCCAGACCACCTGGAACGACATCAACGCCAAGATCAGCGACTACATGCGCAAGAAGATGGAGCCCCTCGACGAGGCGGCCCGCAAGCGGATCGACGAGCTGCGAACCGGCTACGAGAACACGAAGTCCTCGCTGGAGGGCCTGGAGACCCCGATCTCGCAGACCGGTGGCGGTCCCGGCGGCGGTCCTGGCGGCAACTTCCCGCCGCCGAACGGGGGCATCAACATCCCGCCGCCGAACGGTGGTGGGGATCTGAACGTGCCGCCGCCGAACGGTGGTGGTGACTTGAACGGTCCGCCGGGGAACGGCGGCGGGGATCTGAACCTCCCGCCGGCCAACGGTGGTGGGGATCTGAACGGTCCGCCGGGGAACGGCGGTGGTGACCTGAACCTCCCGCCGGCCAGCGGCGGTGGGGGTGTGAACGATCCGGCGAACGGTGGTGGGAACACGCCGTCCACGTTCGGCGGCGGAGATCTGCCTCCTGCCAACGGCGGTTCGAACCTGCCCGGTGGCGGGGACGCACCGGCCTTCGGCGGTGGTGACAACCCGGCGCTCGGGGGCGGTGGCCTGGGCGATCAGCCGCCGGGCGGGATCGGCGATGTTCCGCCGGCGAACGGCGGCGGGGGAGCTCCGATCGTTCCGCCGAACGGGATGACGGGCCCGTTCGGCGGCGGCAGCGCCAACTCGCCGGATGCCAAGAGGCAGCTCAACGAGGTTCCGGGCGGTGGCAACCCCTTCGACCCGGCGAACGGTGCCGCGAACTCGCTCGGCGGGAATTTCGATCCGGCGGGTGGGGCGTCGAACTTGCCGGGCGGCAGTTTCGATCCGGCTGGTGGATCAGCGAACTTGCCCGGCGGAGGCGAGCTGCCCGGTGGGAACTTCGACCCTGCTGGTGGGACGTCGAACCTGCCCGGCGGAGGTTCGAACCTTCCCGGTGGCGGATCCGATTTGCCTGGTGGGAGCTTTGATCCGGCTGGTGGCTCCGCGAATCTGCCTGGTGGGAGTTTCGATCCGGCTGGTGGCTCCGCGAACCTGCCGGGTGGGAGTTTCGATCCCGCTGGCGGTTCTGCGAACTTGCCCGGTGGTTCCGATCTGCCGGGTGGCGGCTTCGATCCTGCTGGTGGGACGTCGAACTTGCCTGGCGGGGGCGAGCTTCCGGGTGGTGGTTTCGATCCGGCCGGTGGTTCTGCGAACTTGCCCGGTGGTTCCGATCTGCCTGGTGGCGGTTTCGATCCCGCTGGTGGCACGTCGAACTTGCCTGGCGGGGGCGAGCTTCCGGGCGGGAGTTTCGACCCAGCTGGTGGGACGTCGAACTTGCCCGGCGGTGCGAGCTTGCCTGGTGGCGGTTTCGATCCGGCTGGTGGCACGTCGAACCTCCCCGGTGGTTCCGGCCTGTCCGGCGGGAGCTTCGATCCGGCCGGTGGCACGTCGAGCCTGCCGGGCGGTGGGGGCGACTTCTCCGGCCTCCCGGGCGGGGGCGCTGGCGGCTCGACCGGTGGGTTCGGCGGCGAGGGGTGGTCCGACTGGTCCGGGCAGGACCAGACGACCCAGCAGGGTGGACCGTCGCAGGTCGGCGGCTCCGTCGGCGACCCGCGCGGCGGGATGCCGATGATGCCCCCCATGATGCCGCCGATGTCCGGTGGGCAGAACAACGCCAAGGAGCGCGAGCGCCAGACCTGGCTGTCCGAGGACGAGAACGTGTGGGGCACCAGCAGCGCCGCGGGCAACGGCGTCATCGGGCTGCCGAACGACCTCGCGCACGAGACCGACGAACCGCTCGCTCCGACCCACGTCCACGTCAGCTCGACCGCGCCGCGCACCAGCACCGATGCGCCCAAGCAGTCGGAGCAGCCCGCTGAGCAGAGCGCGACCAGCTAGGAGGCCGGATGTTCTCCTCGATGCACAACGACATGACCGAGGCGCTGCAGGAGCTGCGCGCCAAGCAGGACCAGTTCAGCACCGCGTTCGCCGAGCTCGACGAGGTCACCGCGAGCGCCACCACGAAGGACCGCGCGATCAAGGCCACTGTGGACGGTCGCGGGCGGCTCACCGAGGTGGTGTTCAACGGCCAGCGGTGGCGGGACATGGCGCCGAAGGAGCTCGGCGCGAAGATCGTGGAGGTGGTCTCGGACGCCCAGCGCCAGGCTGCATCGGCGGTCGACGAGGTGATGTCCGGGCTCACCCCTGCTGGCGTCGACCTGCGGGAACTGCGCGAGAACGGCCCCGACCTGGAGGCCGTGATCGACTCGACGCTCGGCGACGTCGGGCGGTGGTCGCGGTGACCGACCGCTTCTACGCCGACCCCGACGGGCTGGCCAGGGGCGGCGCCAACCTCGAGCAGTGGTCGATGCTGGCGAAGGAGATCGCCGCGCAGATGCGCAACGTGACCACCGCCTACCGGCACGCGGGCGGCACCGGCGAGATGGGCGAGCAGTTCAACACCAACTACAAGCCCGGCGAGACCAAGGCGATCGAATTCCTGTCGATGCTGGAAGAAGCAGTCGGCGGCCACGGCGAGCGAACGCTCAAAACAGCGCGGAGTTTCAGCGACACCAACGACGAAGCCGACGCAGCGGCCCCGCGCGAATGAATGAGTGTTTCCAGGCTCGTTTTGCGTGGCGGTGCGGGTGGCGGAACCTCAGCGCCCGTCTGGACTGCGGGATCCCGTTCTGATGTATGCCCAATACACGGCGAACGGGCTGTCCTCGCCAGACGAACGCTGAGAACCCGCGGCGGTGCCAGCGCCGTAGGTGGGTTAAGCGCTACGCGCTTGCGGCGGCACGCGTCGGCTGGGCGCGTCAAGCATCGCGCCAGAGGAATCAAACGTTAGGGATCTTGTCGTGGCGATGATGGTCAGCCCGGAAGTCGCGAAGCTGTTCCAGGTGCTCACCGGCGAGGAATTCCCGGACGCCAACGAGGACCAGCTGCGCGCGCTCGCGGGCGAGTGGCAGCAAGCCGCGCAGAGCCTCGGGCAGCTCGGCCCGGGGCTGCGCAGCGCGGTCCAGAACATCAGGGCGAACTTCGAGGGCGAGGCCGCGCAGGCGTTCGTGGAGCGCGTGGCGCCGTTCATCGAGGGCGATGACCTGATCTCCTCGGCCGCGGAGCTGTTCGACGGGCTGGCCAAGGCGCTGCTCGACCTCGCGCTCGACGTCGAGTACATGAAGATCGTCACGATCGCTTCGCTGATCGCGCTGCTCGCCGAGATCGCCTGGGCCACCGCCATGGCACCGTTCACCGGCGGCGCGACGATGACCTGGCTGGCGGCTCGGTTCGCCGTCGTCCGGTTCCTGATCCAGAACCTGCTCGGCAGGATTCTGCGGCAGGTGCTCTCGACGGCAGCGTTCAGCGTCGCGTTCCAGCTGCTCATCGACGTCACCGCCCAGACGGCCCAGTTCGCGATGGGCACGCGGACGGAGTGGAACACCGACCACACCAAGAACGCGGCAGGCACCGGCGGGATGGGCGCGGCGCTGGCCCTGCCGATGGCCGGCCTCGGCAAGCTGTTCGGCAAGGGGCTCAACGGCGCGCTCAACTCGGCGTTCGCCAAGCAGTTCGGCGAGAACTGGGCCAAGAAGGGCTCGGAGGTGATCTCGCACATCGGCACCGAGTCCTTCCACGAGACGATGACCGAGGCGCTGTACAAGTACGCCACCGAGGGCGAGTTCGAGTTGAACCCGTTCGCGGCGACCGCGGGCGCGGCCTCCGGCGCCGGCAGCGCGGGCGGCGATGCCCTCGGGAACAAGCTGTCGGGCAAGCTGGACAACGCCGACCTCGGCAACGGCGGTCCGAACACCAGCGACCGCTCCTCTCCGGACACCAGCAGTGCCGATGCGCCGACCAGCGAAAGTCCGGATCTGACCGGCGGAGGCGGTCCCCAGACATCGGGCGGCAACTCACCCGGCGGTGCTCAGAGCAACGGCAACTCGTCGACTCCTCCCACCAGTCCGAGCACCGAAATCCCCGGTCAGCACGGATCCGTGCAGCCGGGATCGGGTGGGAACGGTGCTGGGCCGGTGGCAGCTGCCGCGAACACGGGCACCGAGACGCCTGTCCGGTCGAGCACGTCGACTCCGAACCCCAGCGGGAACGAGGTGTCGACAAGTTCCGGCTCGACCTCCGTTCAACGGGGAAGTTCGACCCCGGGGAACCAGGAGCCGCCGACGACCGCGGCACCTCCCGCGGAGTCTGCTCAGAGCACTGCCCCGGGTGGGTCATCGACCGGCCCCTTCGCGGAAACGACCGGCCAGCAGGGGAGTTCGGTGGTTTCGAATCCGGTGGAGTCGCCGACTTCCGTCGCGCCTCCGGTGGAGTCCGCTCAGAGCAGCGCCTCGGGTGGGTCATCGACTGGCCCTGGTCCTCTTGCGGAAACGACTGGCCAGCAGGGGAGTTCGGCGGTTTCGAGTCCAGTGGGGCCGCCCACCCCGCAGACCACGACCCCGGGCGGGGAGTCGCAGGAGGCGCCGACCAGCTCCAGCTCGGGCGTGGAAGCAACCGTCCAGCAAGGGAATTCGTCGCCCGCTTCCAGCCCGCCAAGCTCGCCGACGACCGTCGCGCCTCCGGTGCAGCCGAGCCCGTCGGCGTCGGATCTCAGCGGGCACGAGTCTTCGACGGAATCGCTCACGACCAATGCGCCTCCGGTGGAAGTGCCTGGTCAGCAGCACATCGCGACACCAGGGGACGGCCAGCAGAACCAGACAGCGCCTGAGAACCAAACCTCCGAGCAGTCGAGTTCCTGGAACGATCAGCGCACCTCCGGCAACGAGGAGCCCTCGACCTCCCACACGTCCGGGACCTCGCACCAGCAGTCGGATACGAGCCCGGTCGCCGCGCTGCAGGTCTCGGAGCATTCGGGGGCTGACCAGCACCAATCCGGCCCGGAGATAGTGGTCGACTCGGAGCGCAGCACGTCCGGATCCGAGCACCAGCAAAGCGGTTCGGATGTGGAATCGCAGTCGCAGCCCAACGCGGTGCGGCAGTCGAGCGAGTTCGATCCGAACCAGCAGCTGGACGACGCACCGGTGCGGACACCGGTGGCGGAAGACGAGTTGACCCCGGTCCAGCAGACGCCCCAGTCGTCTCCGGAACACACCGGGACTACCGGGGAAGGCGCTGTCGAGACGGACAACCATCCGCTGCGGCAGGACGATTCGAACCAGCAACCGCCGCAGCAGACGACTGGTCAGTCCGGCAGCTCGCAGGCCTCATCCACTGGGGCGTCGCAGAACGACGAGCAGACCGTGCAGTCGTCGCAGCAGGTGAGTGGTCAGTCCAGCAACTCGCAGACCTCTCCCACCGGGGCGTCGCAGAACGACCAGCACACGGTGCAGCCGTCGCCGAACCAGTCGCAGCAGACCGCGCAGGCGTTGCCGAACCAGTCGCAGCAGGCGCCCAATCCTGTTCAGCAGACGGCGAACTCCGCGACCACTGCGCCGTCGGGGACGACTGCGCAGTCTCCCGCCGCCGCGGCCTCGGCGAAGCTGCCGCCCACCCAGCAATCCGTCCCGAGCACGACGACGATCAGCGCGGGCACTCCGAAGACGTCGCCATCGACCGCAACTCCCGGTATGAAGCCGAAACGCGGCGGCGGTCAGCCGCTGCCAACGGCCCAAGAGGCCGTGGCGAGCCTCGGCGGGATGCAACCCGAGAGCTCGGGATCTCGGACGGCGGAGAGCCACGAGATGACCACCCTGCCGAGCCGCCGCGCCGAAGCCCCGCCACTGGCCGACCAGAACTCCTCCGACCAGCAGACCAGCCAAAACGACCAGCAGACCAGCCAGAACAACGACCAGCGCTCCGGTCGGGAGAGCGACCCGTTCGCGGCGGTGGACCGGGCCGTCGAGGACGCTCGGAAGGCGGTCGAATCGGCGCTCGCTTCGATCAAGGCTGCCGACACCCAAGCGCAGCACAACCTGACCCACGTCCAACGCTCGATCCGCGACACGGCAGGCGCCGTGATCGCCACGCGAGAAGCCTTCGGCACCAACGAGCAGCGGACCGCACAGGCCCAGCAGAGATACGACGAAGCCAGCAGCGAAGCCGACCGGCAGGACGCGAAGCTGGAACTGGACCGCGCCCGCGCGACCGAAACGTCGGCCAACGCGGCGAGCAAGGCCCACGACAACGCCCGATCAGCGCTGAACACAGCGGACGGCGCGATCAAGAAGATCTCCGACCAGCGCACGAAGGCCAACGACGCCCTCAACACCGCCAACGACATCGCCAACAACGCCGGCAACGCCCGGACCGACCTCGAGAACGCGATCAACCACGCCAACGATGCCCGAGCCACGGCCGAAGACCTCGCCGCACAAGCAGCCAAGGCGCGCAACGACGTCGACGACCTGGCACGCCAGCGGGACAGCGCCCACGAGCGGGCCGGCGAGCTCAAGAGCATCCGCCCGGGCAACGCCGAGCAGCGCGCGAACCTGGACCAGGGGCTCGCCGCGCTGGAGAACGACCTGGCCAAGGCCGAAACCCGCGCGTACACACTGGACGACCAGGCGCGAAACGCCGAGCGCCAGCACGCCGACGCCGTCCGCGACCTGGCGAACGTCCGAACCGGAATCGACCGGCTCCGCGACCAGGCCCGTGCCGCCGAAGCAGCGGCCAACGCCAGCAGGGACGAGGCCAAAGCTGCCGCCGAGCAGTCCGAGAAGGCCAAGGACGAGGCGAAGGAAGCCGCCAAGCAGGGCGAGTTCGAGCGCGGCCTCACCCAGTTGTCGTTCCTCCCGCACGAATCCGAGCTGCAGATCGAGTCGCTCGGCCCGCGGAACGGCCTGATCAACGGGCTGGCCGAGCTGACGGGGCGGACGCCGGAGCAGATCAGCCAGGAGATCGGCAGGCTCGGCGACGACGAGCTGGTGCGGGCGATCGGCGACGGCCGGCTCCGGATCGGGGGCCAGGACGTCGCGGTCGGTTCCGACCTGCACCGGCCCAGCGACACCAGGACCGCTCCGCCGCATCAGCAGCCGAGCACCACGAGCACCGACAAGTCGAACGAGCACGGGAGCCCGAACACCGAGTCGACCTCGACCAGCGTGCCGATCCGCATCCCGCTGATGTTCATCTCCCCGCTCGACCTCGCAGGCGGGGTCGTCCGCCCGATGGTCTACGTCGGCGGGACCGGGAAGCGGGCCCAGAAGTTCGACTCGACGGTGACGTTCACCGACACCGAGGGGACTTCGCGCACCCACGTGCCCGTCGAGATGAAGCTCGACCTCTCGGTCCCGGGCAAGCCACCGGTGAGCACTTCGATCGGTGCCGGCCTGCGGACGCCCGAGATCACCCGCGGCGATGCGATTACGACCACGCTGCCGGACGGCGGTTTCGGAGACGCGCGGCCGGTGCTGGCGAGCATCCCGGAGTCCTTCCAGGGCGTCCTGGGCAACTCCCGGGCAGCCGCGGCCGAGCTGACCGACCAGCTCTTCGCCAGGACCGGCGAACAGAACCAAGTCACCACCGGCGACGGCCAGGTGTCGATCCGCCCGGTCGGCGACGGGCGGATCAGCTACGTCGGCACGACCGCGGTCGACGGCTCGCACGCGGTCAGCAACACCCGCAGCTGGCAGACGACCAAGGGCAGCGACGCGAACTTCGGCATGGGGCTCTACACCGGGAAGAAACCGTTCTACGTCGGCGGATTCCTGGACTTCAGCAGCGGGCTGACCGACGGCAGCACCCCGAGCGCGGACGACACCGTCACGCAGTCCGGCAGCGAGCACCAGCTGGTCTACGACGTCTCCCGGGACATGCAGGTCGGCGACGTTCAGGAGAACGTCCGCACCCAGGTGCACGTGCCGGTGTGGCAGGCCCGCGACCTCGGCCTGCCGCTGCCCCCGCACCTCGCGGAGGAGAGCACACCGACGCCGGACCCGCACCGCCCGTACCTGTTCGGCCGCGATGAGGTCAAGTCCGTCGATCACCAGAAGATCTCCGACTTCATCACCGGCGAGGTCCGCGACACCGACAACGGGTTGAGCGACAACGGCCGGAACGCGATCGAGGAGAAGCTCCGGCCGGAGATCGCGAGGGACACGATCTACGACGCGATGTACAACGGTGCCCGCGCATCCTGGCAGCAGGGCGGCAGAACGCACTTCGTCGACATCTACGCGTTCCCGGCGGCACCGGAGAGCACCACGCCGTCCGGGCAGCAGGACACCAGCACGGAGATCAAGCACACCGACAAGTACCAGCGGGGGCAGTCCTCGTCGCGCACCGCGCGCATCGGCGGTGGCGGAGCGTTCATGGCGAGCATGACCGACAGCCCGAACCCGGACGCCCCGAAGGCCACGCCGAAGGACGGCCTGCCGAACCCCTACCAGGGCGGACCCAGCCAGACGACCGCCGGACCGCGGGCGATCGCCTCCCTGACCTACGAGAGCGGGATCTCCAACAAGTCCGGTTCGGCGGCCAAGGACGGAAGAGCGGGCAAGTACAGCGGCGAGATGCGCGACTACGAGGGAGCGCTGGACATCGTCGTCGTGCACGGCTCCACCAAGGACCCGAACTGGGCGCAGCACCACATCGCCGGCAACCGCATGCTGTTCGGGCCCAACGCCGGTGAGCGGTATTCCGGACCGTCGAAGTCCGACCTGGACCAGGTGCTGGCGGGCGATTCGACGCACCCGGACATCCACCAGGGCCGGGTGGACGGCGCGATCCGGGTGACCACCGCCGCCGACAAGCTGAACTGGGCGACCAAACCGCTGCCGACGAGCGCGACGAAGCCCGGCACCTACCTCGGCACCCCGCCCGCGCTGCCGTCGGACAAGGTGGTCGGATCGGCGCTGCTCGGCCCCTACACCAACATCGAGCACGTCCGGATCTCACCGAACAGCTCCGAGGCCGTGGACATCGCGCTGGCCAAGCGGATCGAGCAGGTGCCCGCCGACGGAACCGACCCGACCCCGGTCCGCCGACCGCCGAAGGGCAGCGGGAACTGGTCGACGTGGGCGGAGAGGACCTTCACCGACAAGCGGACCGACGACACCGGAGCGGAGCGGTCCACCGACTACACCTACAAGAGCTCCGAGCTGACGCGCCCCGGCACGGCGTCGGCCGAGGCGGTGCGCGAGTTCCAAGGCAGGGTCGGCAGCCTCGGCACGGCCAGCCAGGGCCTCGGCGACCTGCCGAACAGCACCGGCAAGATGTTCGGCAAGGGCAGGGTCTTCGACCTAAACGGCGAGCTCAACGGCGAAGCGACCTACCACTCACCGCGGCTGGTCGACGTCCGGGCGGAGAGCACGCTCAAGCGCAACCAGGCCGGTGAGCAGGTCGCCGGGGCCACCGAGTCGTGGGGCGTCGGGGTCGACGTCGAGGCCAGCGGCAACCTCATGCCGAAGCGCGATGGCCAGGTCGGCGGGATGTTCGGCGGGGTGCTCGGCGCGGGCGCGAAGCACGGCCGCAGCCACGCGCTCGAAGTGACCACCGGCGGCAAGCAGGAGTTCGAGAAGACGGGCCCGACCGCGCTGGTCGCCCTGGACGTCCGCTACCGGTACTGGGCCGAGATGTCCTTGCGCAACATGCTCAAGACCAGCCGCTTCGACCAGACCGGCGATGCCGAGGTGAAACCGGTCGACGTGACCGTCGACGAGCCGGACGGACTGCTGGTGGAGATGCCGGTCGACCAGGCCATCGCGATGTTCGAGGCGCTCGACCTGCCGGTGCCCCCGGAACTGCCCGAGATGCTGGGGACGCCGGGGGAAGGCGTCGACGACCCGGCGCACACGATGCTGACCGGCCCCGGCGAGTACGCCTCCTTCAGCGACACCTCGGTGAGCGGCGCGCGGCTCACCGGCGACGATCCGATGGTCGCGGTCCGGGACCGGCTCGCCGAGCTCGACGTGACGGACGCGGACTGGCAGCGCGAGGTCGTCGACCAGGTCAACGCCCGGCTGAACAGCCCGGCCGGGCACGTGTGGCTGTCGGACGCCTTGGTCGGGCAGGAGGGGCGGATCTCGGTGCCGCACCCGAACGCGGCGGTCGAGGACGTCGTCGACATCCGCGTCGAGGCGACGCGCGACGACCGGGCCGTGTCCGCACCGGGCGAGCAGACGACCCCGGACAAGCTGACCAGGTCCAACTACGTCGCGGTGTCCGAACAGCACGCGAAGAACACCACCTGGTCGGTGAACGCATCGCTCAACGCCGGTGTGCGCAAAGTGGAAACCCCGGCGGTGCCACCCGGGAAACCGGACGAGAACGGCGAGATCCAGCAGGCGCCGCCGAAGCCGGGCGCGTCCAGCGGCGCGTTCACCCCGCAGGTGCTCGGCGGCGGGAAGAGCTCTAAGACCGAGCACGTCATGGACGGCAGCGGCAGCTCGAAGCTGACCACCAAGGTCGACACCGACAAGGTCGGCAGCGACACCCGGCCGGTCACCTACGAACTGCACATCACCCGTCGCAGGGCGCCGATGCCGGCGCTGGACACCCCGAGCCTCGGGGCTGCCAAGCACCTGGTGGACCTGGACAAGGGGGTCGGCGACCCGCCGATCACGCTGCAGGGCGAGGTCGACCTCGTCTCGCCGAGCAGCGAGGCTTCACCACCGCTGCGGAAACCGGCGCAGCCGCCCGAGTTCGAGGTGGTCGACGCGCCGCCGGACCGCGATCCGGGCTTCGGGCCGAACGACGCGTTCCGCGTCGAGGCGATCGGGGAGGACACCGCGCGGGCCCTGCACGACGCGGTGTACGCGCAGCTGTCGACGAAGCTGCCGCCGACCGGGCCGCTGACCGCGGACCAGGTCGCCGAGGCGGCGCAGACCACCTCGGAGTTCACCCGGCCGGGCAGCAACTCGGAGTACGTCGCGCACAACACGGCCAAGGGCAGCTCGCTGCACAACGCGTCGAACACCCTGTTCACCGGGGGTGACATCCGGGCGGGCAACACCCTGGGCAGCAAGCACCCGTTCTACGACTCGCTGTTCGACCTGAAGCTCACCGGCGACCTCCGCCCGGAGGACCTGACGCTGGTCAAGGCGCTGCCCGACGACACGAAGATGAACTTCAGCAAGGAGGTCGAGAACTCCGAGTCGCACGGCACGACGAAGACGGTCACCTCGAGCTTCGGGCCTGCCGCGTCGGGGTACGGCTCGAACACCCACCAGGCGGCGGGACCCGCCCCGACGAGCGTGACCTTCGCGCCGCCGGGGTCCGCGACGGTGAGCAACGACCAGGTGGCGGCCTCGAGCGCGAAGGACGGCACGACCTCCGGCGTCAAGCACGAAGGCCGGTCGTACCTGTTCCGCGCCGACCGCGCGGACATCTACTCCGACGCGCGGATCCACGGCTCGAACTGGACGCACAAGCTGGCGAACGCGGTCAAGGGCATGTTCGGCGGGAAGGGGCATCCGCAGGACAGCACGGTGAAGATCACCTCCCGCGGCGACTTGCACGTCCGGGTCTGGGAGAACACCGCGCTGGACAAGGGCCTGCTCACCCAGCACGACGTGTGGAACCACGCCGGCCGGCTCCCCGAGGGCCGGGCGTACGAGGTGACCCGCAACGACGACGGGGCGACGATCCACCCGCCCGGCCAGCCCGCCGGGGACCGCGCGCCGTCCGCGAGGCCCGGCCGGAACCTGCACATCGCACCGGGGGTGTCCCTGCCCGAGGTGGCGGAGTTCGTCGGCTCGCTCCCGTCGGACATGCGCCCGTCGACCTACAGCGTCGACCCCGGCCACTCCCTGACGGTGGCCGATGTCCAGGACGCGGTGGCAGGTCTGCCGGAGCCGACCGACGACACCAGCTCCCCGCCGCGCGATGCCGCCGACTGGGAGCAGTACCGCGGCAACATCCGGTCCCGGACGGTGAACACCGAGAGCGTCGACCCGCTGCGCACCAGCACGGTCAGCCGGGCGCCGAACGGGGCGCTGCAGTTCCACCCGGAGAAGGTCACCGGGCTGATCCGCTACGACGTGGGACGCGTGGAAGTCGCACCCGACCAGTGGGTGCAGGAGTACACCGTCAAGGCGCACCTGCAACCGGGCGAGGGGATCACACCCGAGCAGCTCGCCGACCTGAAGTCCGCCGCGCAGTCCTCTGTGGACGACGTGTTCAACTCGGGGCACCGGTTGCCGAGCGGCGATCAGCTGCACGTCCGGTTGGAGTTCGTCGACGACCCGGCGCAGGCGCACGCGAAGATCACCGCGACGAGCTCCGGGAAGTCCGATCAGCTGAACTGGAACGTGACCGACCCCGGCGGCGTCTTCGCCCACGAGATCGGCCACTACCTCGGACTGCCGGACCAGGCGCTGGCCCCGGAGATGGTGCTGGACCGCAGCCGCACCGACGCCGGGGTGATGGGGGAGCAGGTCTGGAGCAGCCCCGGGCTCGAACCGCACCACCTGGAACTGATCGAGGACACCGCGCACCACCAGGTCGTCGTTCCCGAGACCACCTTCCACGAGCTCCGCAACGGCAGCGAGGCGCCGCACGACACCGCGGTGCACCTGGACGACCCGGACGGGCCGACCCGGCAAGCACCGCCCAAGCCGAACTCGGCGGAGCAGAAGTACGGTCGGCTGCCGGCGATGCCCGCCCCCGGCGATGTCCCGGTCCGGGGAGGCAGCAAGACGTTCCAGAACGGGCTGCGCGAACACCGCGTGGAACAGCTCGGCGAGGTGGCCGAATACTCGCCGAAGACGGTCAAGGCGACCCGCAATCCCGTCGGTTTCGTGGGAATGGTGCCGGCGACCCCGAACAGCGATCTGTACGGCCTCGCGGAGAAGTACGCCGGCGCGATGTCCGACAGCGCGCAGCGGTCGCACCGGGTCGGCCTGGTGATCGGCCTGAACCAGCACCGCCTCGCCAACGACGGCCACCGGGCCAACATCGATGCCGCCATCGCGGAGTTCGACGCGGCGTGGCGGAAGAAATCGCTGGACATCCCGGTGCGGATCATCGGCTTCACCTGGTCCGAACCCCAGGTGCACTCGGGGAAGCTGGAGCTGGGCGACCAGAAGTCCATCCCGTACGGGCTGCTGCGCGAGCTCATCGCGCACCACCAGAGCATGAAGGACCTGGTCGGCCAGTTCGCCGAACACAGCGATGACGTGTACGTGCACATCGGCGACTCGGACGTGCAATCCATGGAGACACCCGACGGCACACCGGTGCTCGACAAGGTCGCCGATTACCTGGAAGGCCGCACCCCGCCGACGCTGCTCAGCGGCGGGTACCGCATCGACGCCCCGCACGCCGCCAAGCTAGCCACCGAACTCGACCAGTCGGTGCGCAAGGCCATGGCGGACGTCGACCCGCGCGCCGTGTACTTCCCGGAACCGAACACCTTCCTGTGGACCAACGGCGAATCGGCGCTGGACTTCGGATGGACGTTCGGCCCCGGCGACCAGGAGGGGCGGGCGCTCTTCGACAGCGTGTCCCCGGGTTCCGATGACGCCGTGTTCGACCCGGGCTTCTCGATCGCCACCGACGGCGAGCGGGTCGCCGCGAAGCTGTTGCCGCTGGGCGGGAACCCGGCCGCCGAGGACTTGGCGGGTGGCCTGACGCAGAGCCACGCGGACCGGAAGACCTGGGAGAAGCAGCTGGAGCACTACCTGGACAGGTACCACGGCCAGCAAGGCATGACCGATGTGGTGAAGGGCGCGGGGAAGATCGCGTTCGAGCACGCGCAGTTCCACGAGAAGGCGAAGACGGACGAGGACCCGGCGCGGGCGATCAGAACCGTCCGGAACGGATTCGTCAACGAGTTCAAACTGCCCAAGCACGTCGCCGAGGACATCGCGAAGATCGCGGTGAACACCTGGGTGGCGAGGGGTCAGAAGCTGCAGGAACTCGGCTTGAACGGCGAGCGGTCGCGGAGCACGGACGCGATCGGTGCGGCGGCGATCGCCGGTGATTTGCCGGCGCCGGAGTCGGTCCAGGACTCCGCTTCGGGGTTGCTGGAGCCGGAGTCGGCCCGGGACTCCGCCGCGGAGTCGCGGCCGGGCAAGCGGTCGCGCGACGAGTTCGAGGCCGACGAAGGGCCGGTCACCGCGTACGAACCGTCCTACTTGCGGCCGTTGCCGGAACAACTGGTGCCGCCCGCACAAGGGGACACGGATGCGCTGCTCGCCGTGGTGCCGCCGGGCACCCGGTTCGCCGACCCCGCCGGCTTCGCGGGGCTGATCAACGGCACGCGATCGGAGCAGGGAGGCGACGTCAACTGCGTTGACGCGGCGCTCGCGTTCCACGAGACCTACCGCGGTGAACCGCGGGTCGCGGGCATCGCGCCGAACGGTATGCCGCGCGGTGCGGGGACGGCCGCCGCGGAAGCCCTGGGCTACGCGCCGGAACTGTTCAGCCGCGGACCGTCGGGCCTGGCCGAGGTGATCGACCGGATCACCCGAGCCGGACACGGCGCGGACGCGGTGGTGGTCGGATTCCGCCGCGGCGGCGAGGGCCACGCGTGGAACATCGTCAACCACCACGGCACGGTGTCCATTGTGGATCCACAGGCAGGCACAATCCGCCCGGCGACCACGGACGGCTTTTCCTGGCTCGACCGCGTCTACGCAACCCCGCTGGACGCGAACGGCAACTACGTCGACGACCCGACCCCGGCCCCGCAACCGCCCACGACCCCCGACCCGTACGCCACCGCCGAGTACGAGCGAGCCCAACAAGCCCACGACCTGCGACAAGCCGCCGCATCAGGCGAGGAAATCCCGCTCCCCGGCACCCCTGGCCGCCTGATCCCGGGCCTCGGCGGCCTACGCCTGGTCGGAGCGGCCATCACGGCAGAACTAGCGGCCGACCTGGCCTCCCTCTCCGACCGGAACATCATCGCCCACGTGATCGGCCCAGACGCAGACCCGGAAGAAGAACGAATCACCGACCTCCCCCAACTCCGCTTCCCACCCAGATCCCGCCCAGAACCCCTAACCCCCACCCCCCAATAACCCCAAAACCCCACCAACTCACCCACACCCAGCGCTGATACCTCACGAGTGTCAAAACCACCGCCCCGCTCGCGACTCGGCGCTGAACCCTCGTGAGTGGCATTGGTTGCAAGAACCACCGTCCCCACTCACGAGTGCGTGCTGACGCCTCGTGAGCGCGGATGGTCGCCAGGGCCACCACCGGCACTCACGAGTCTGATCCCCTGGCTGGGGTGCTCCGCGGGCGCGAGTCCCACCTGGTGGACGTCTGGTGCCGCAGTTTCAATTGAAACTGTGATCCGCCGTGGGTGGGTTCCGCAGTTTCAATTGAAACTGCACACCCGGGCGTGTCGGAACCCCGGCGTGTCGGGACCTGTGGACAACTCGGGGCACCTGTGGAGAACTTCCGCAATTTCAATGGAAATTGGACGTCTGATTTCCATTGAAGTTGCGTTGGGGTGGGTCGGGTTGGGGGCGGGGTGAACTTTCGAGGGGGGTGGGGACGTGTCTTCCGGGGAACGGAGGAGGCGGAGTGGACGAGTCGATCACCGTGCAGCGCGTTCGGCACGCGCTGGTCGTGGGCCAGCTCGACGCGGATGGTGCCGCCGTCCTGCTGGCGGCGAACCTGCCGCCGAAGCGGGACCGCACCTACGTGGTGGTCGGCGCCTCCGCGCTCGACGGGATGACGAGGCTCGACCCGTGGGTGGTCGCTGATCTCGCCGACGAGGCGCGCGGTGATCTCTGCGTGGTGGCACCGAACTTCGGCTCGATGGGCCGAAATGGCGCGCTGCCGCCCGCGAAGCTGCTCGCCGAACGCCTCGGCGTGGAGGTGACGGCCCCCGACGGTGCCCCGGTCGCGCTCGCCGACGGCAGCTTGTTCGTCCCCGGCTCGACCGCGGGCTGGGTGTCGTACCGCCCGGACGGCGCGCGGATACCGATAGGCGCGCGGTTCCCCGCACCGTGGTGGCAGGACGGGCTGCCGGACGCGGCAGACATCACCCACGTGCCCGCAGGTCTCTGGGTGCGCCATCCCGGCGCCCCGACCCGGCCCGACGACCGCCTCCTGCGGCAGGCACCCGACCGCGACCGGATGTACGTGGTGCTCGGCGCCCCGGGAGAGCCGCCACCTGCGGCGACGTCCGTGGCCGGAGTGCTCCGTGCGCTGCCCGACGAGGGCCGGGACCGGGCGGTCCTCGCCTGCTACGGCTTCGGCGGCGACCGGCTGGTCCGCGAGGTGGCCGGCGAGCTGGGCGCACCCGTGCGGGTGGCGCACGGCGTGCCCGATGACGACGGAATCGTGCAGGTCGACGAGACGGGCGAGGTTCGCTGGCGGCCGTTCGCCGTGGAGAGCGTGTACCGGCACGATGGCGCGCCGGTGCTGGATCGTTGGGCCGCGCCCGCGTCCCTGGCGATGGTCGAGCCGGGCTCGTACCGGTTGACCGACGGTTGGCGCGTCGACGTGGTGCCGCGTGGACTCGCGGTGCGGCCCGATGAAGCGCCTCGCCCCGAAACCGCCGCGGAGGCAGGGCCGACCGCCGACATCGTTTTCGCAGCCGAGGCCGCTGTGCCGTCGGGTGTGCTGGCCGCGTTCAACCGCCTGGTGCGCGATCTGCCGACTGACGCGCGCGAGAACCTGCGGATCCTCCCGCAGGGCGATCCGTCGGCGCTGACCGGAATCGAGGCATCGGACCGCATCGCGCAGGCCCCCGCACCCGCGCCGATCAGCGCGCAGGAACGCGTGCCGCCGCCGAAGGGCGCGGTGATGGTGGCAACCGACGGTCGAGTTCTGCCCGTCGCACCGATCCTCGCTGTGCCCGGGAAGCACGATCAGCGGAAAGACGTCCGGGAAAGCGCTGGAGCCAGCACCGAAGTAGAGCCCGTGAGCAGCGGAATCCCGAGTGTGGCAGCCGCGAGCGTCGCCCCGGCGGTCGTCCCCGCACCGCCGGTGGTCCCGATGCCGAGCCCGGCTCAGCCCCAGCGAGTCCGGCAGCAAGTGCGCCCGGAACTCCCAGTCGACCCGGTGACACGGGCTCAACCACTGCCCCCGGCCCCGGTGTGGCCAGCGAGCCAGACGGGTCCCATCCCGATGGCTCAGGTGCAGCAGGCGGTTTCGGCTCTGCCGTCGCTAAATCCGCCGCTGTGGGGACATCCGAGGTCGGCCCCGCCGAACGGCCAGCCGCCATGGATCAGCGCCCCCACCCCACCGGCCGCCGAGCCCGTCGCATCGACCGAGGTGACCATGCCGGGGACGTTGCCCGCCGTGGCCCCGGTGCACCGAGCGCCGGTCGGGGAGTCGCCACAGGCGGTCAGTACCGAGTCGGCAGGTGCAACGGCGGTCCGATCGGTTGGTGGCACGGCGGTCAGGGCGGCGACCGCAGTGGCATCAGAACCATCGCCGCAGGTCAGCGCGGCAACAAAGCAGGCCGCGACGCCCAGCCCGGCAGCTGCAGGCCTACCGTCCACAGTGGCGTCCAGCGCTATGGCAGCCCCCGCTAAAGCGGAACCCGAAGCCAAGTCCACAGTGGAACAGCCGGTGACCGGCCTCCTCCCCGAGCGGCCGCGAGCGGTGGAGGTACCGGAAGACGCGCGCAGCACGGCCACCCAGCGGCGAGCCATGCGAGCAACCCTCGGCTCGCGCTACGACGTCGCCACCAGGGCGGTCACCAAGCTGCTCTCCGAGCGTCCGGGCATGCGCTTCGCCGCCGAGGACCGTGCCGCGCTGCTGGCCGAACTCGCCGTGGTGCGGGTCTTCGCCGACGACCCCACTGGCGAGTACGACACCGACTTCTACGTCTGCCTGGCCGACGGGCTCCGGCGGTTGCCGACGGTGCGAACCGTTGTGGTGCGCGGAATCCCGGCGGACACCGAGGTCCAGCCGGAAGCAGTGCTGCGCCTGCCCACCCCGGTCGTCGCGGCCCCGGCCGCAGGCGCAGGCCCGGTCGGACCCGCCGAGGCCCTGATCTGGACGACCAGCGGCCGCCGCCTGGACGGCCTGCTCGACGACGAGCCCGCCCACCGCGACGATGTCGTGCTCTCCGGTCACACCCGCCTGCGCGTGCTGGCCGTCGAGTCCGCGCCGGTGCCGCGGATCCTCCTCGCCGAGGACGGGACCGCCGGCGACGCCGCGTTGACCAGGTTGCGCGCGGCTGCTGCCGCCCGGTCCGAAGTTCCGGCACGACAGCCCGACACCGACCGGTGGTTCGGCCCGCTTCCCGTGGTGTGAGAGGAGAAACCGTGGAGCACCATGAGCTGCTCGCGCTGGCCGGCCGCGTACCGGACGGCTGGCTGGCCATCGCCCGGGAGGCGCTCGCAGCCAGCGATACCGCCAGGCTCGCCGCCCTGGTCGCCACGCTCGGCGAGCCGAAACCTCAAGCGCCTCAACATAGTTTCACCCCGGATCCGCACGGTCACGAGCAGGCCGACAGCGCGGCGCTCGCTGCCGTCCGAAACGCTGCGCAGGCGTGCTGGGCAACCACGAGGAACGGCGCGGACCGCGTCTACCTGGTCCAAACCGAAGCCGACCCGTCGACCGTGACCGCCGTAGCTCACCGCGCCCTCACCGGCCTGGTGGACTCCCCGCGGGTGGAGGTCTTCGCCCCCGACCAGCCCCTGCCCGCCTACCACGAACAGGCGCTGCTGGCCGCGACGCTGCTGTGGTCGGAGACCCCGGAACCGCAGGTCAGAGTGGCCCGCGCGTTCGACGGCGCCACCGCCGCCGGGCCGTGGTTCGCCCCCGACCGCGAGCTGGTCGTCGACCCCGCCGAACGCAGGCGGCTGCTGGACTTCCTCACCGCCGGCGAGGTCGTGCTGACCGCGGACGTGCTGATGGCGGACGTGTTCACCGGCGCGACCGCCGTCCCGGCCGACCTGCGCTCCGACGGCACCTGGGTGTGGTCGGACGCCACCAAGTACTACCTCGACCGCTACCAGCTGGCGCCCGACGCGGAGCTGGCCGGGCACGCGCTGGCCCACGAGCCGCGCGGCCGCCTGTGCCCGCTCACCCGCCACCACGTGCGCGCGGCCTTGACCCCGAACCAGGGAGGCACTTCGTGACGAGCAGGATGACCGGAGTCCGGTCGGTGCTCGGCGTTTCACCGACCGAGCCCGACTGCTTCCGCACCATCGGCGACGCGATCAGCTCGGCCCGCGACGGCGACGTGATCGCCGTCCGGCCCGGCGTGTACCCGGAGTCGATCGTGCTGGACCGCAACGTCACGCTGTCCGGCTCCGGCTCGCCGGGGGACGTGCGGATCGAGGCCGCGGGCGAGCCGGTGCTGCGCGTGACCACCGAGCACGCCGAGGTGTCCGGCATCGAGTTCGCGCATTCCGGCGGTGCGGTCGCGGTCGACCTGCAGTCCGGCGAACTGCACCTGGACGAGTGCGTGGTCGCGGCGAACTCGGAGGTGGCGGTCGTGGCCCGCCGCGGCGTCCAGCTCCGGGTCGACGCCACGACCGTGCGCAACCCCGGGGGCGCCGGGGTGCTGGTCTTCGACGGGGGATCGGCCCAGCTGACCGGCTGCACGCTCACCTCGCTCGGCACGACCGCGGTGGTCGCCCGCTCCGGCGGGGCTCCGGTCCTGGTCGACTGCGCGGTGACCGACGCGAAGGGTGCGGTGCTCGCCGCCGATCGGGGCCGCGGTGAGCTGCGCGGATGCCGGATCAGCGACATCACCGGCACCGCGATCGTGGTCGAGGAGCGCAGCGAGCTGACCGTCTCCGGCACCGAAGTGTCCGCTGTGGACGGTGTGGGAGTGCTGTCGGCGAGCGGGTCCCGGCCGGTGCTGCGCGACTGCCGGATCAGCGACACCACCGCGCAGGCCGTCGTCGTGGTGCAGGAATCCGCCGCCGAACTGGAACGGGTCACCGTCGACGGAGCGCGCGGGCACGCCGTGCAGGTGCTGGAGGGATCGTCCGCCGACCTGTCCGAGTGCGTGCTCACCAGCGCAGGCCACGACGCGGTGGTCGCGGGTGCCGACGGCGCGCTTCGACTGGCCGGCTGCGAGATCACCGGCGGATCGGGCAACGGCGTGCTGGTCGAGAGCCGGGCCTCGGCGACGGTGCGGGACACCCGCGTCGTCGGCGCGGCCGAGGCGGGCCTGCTTGCCCAGGACCAGGCGAGACTCGCGGTCGACGGCGGTGAAGTGCGCGAATGCCGGACCGGCGTGGTGTGGCGCGGCCAAGCCGAAGGTTCGATCACCGGCTGCGCGGTGCGGGACAACCTCGGCGACGGCATCGCGGTGCAGTCCGAGCAGCCGGTGGAGGTGACCGGCTGCACCGCCGAACGCAACCTCGGCACGGACATCCGGTTGCCCGGCGGGGAGATCCCGGCGCTGAACGAATCCACTGAGGACGATCCGCGACCGGAGCCCGCCGACACCGGGGACACCGAGGAACTCGACGACCTGCTCGCGGAACTGGCCGAGCTGGTCGGCCTGGACGGCGTGAAGCGCGAGGTGGAGACGCTGGTGCGGCTGCACCAGATGTCCGAGCGCCGCGCCGCCGCCGGACTCCCGTCGCCGCCGCTGTCCCGGCACCTGGTCTTCACCGGCGCACCCGGCACCGGCAAGACCACGGTGGCCAGGCTCTACGGCCGGATCCTCACCGCGCTCGGGGTCCTGCGCTCCGGCCAGCTGGTCGAGGTGGCGCGGCCGGACCTGGTCGCCTCGGTGGTCGGCGGGACCGCGATCAAGACCACCGAGATGTTCAACAAGGCGATCGGCGGCGTGCTGTTCATCGACGAGGCCTACACCCTGTCGGCGGGCAGCAGCGGCGGCGGCCCGGACTTCGGGCAGGAGGCGATCGACACGCTGGTGAAGCTGATGGAGGACCACCGCGACGAGGTCGTGGTGATCGTCGCGGGCTACACCAACGACATGCGCTCGTTCCTGGCCGCGAACCCGGGCCTGTCGTCGCGCTTCTCCCGCACCATCGAGTTCGCGGACTATTCCTCGGCGGAGCTGGTCACCATCGTCGAGGGCCTGTGCCGCAGCCACGACTACCGGCTGGAGTTCGAAACCAGGTCGGCGCTGCACACGTACTTCACGAACCTGCCGCGCGACGCGGCGTTCGGCAACGGCCGCACGGCCCGCAAGGTGTTCGAGGAGATGCTCGGCAGGCAGGCCTACCGCCTGGCCGACGACCCGACCGCCGGCCACGTCGCGCTGACCAGGCTCCTCCCGGACGACCTCGGCCCGCTGCCCGGCTCGTCGGTCGGCGCGGGCGCCGGCCGGGTGGACGAGGAACGCATCGAGCAGCTGCTCGGAACGTTGCAGGGTCTGGTCGGGCTGGACGAGGTGAAGTCCGAGGTGTCGGCCATGGTCGACCTGCTCACGTCGGCGCGGCGCAGGCAGGCGGCGGGCCTCCCGGTCCCGTCGGTGAGCAGGCACCTGATCTTCGCGGGCCCGCCCGGCACTGGTAAGACGACCGTGGCCCGCCTCTACGGCTCACTGCTCGCGGCGCTCGGCGTCCTCGCGCAGGGGCAGGTCACCGAGGTCGCGCGCGCGGACCTGGTCGGCGAGTACGTCGGCCACACCGCCCGCCGGACCACCGAGGCGTTCGACCGGGCCCGCGGCGGGGTCCTGTTCATCGACGAGGCCTACACCCTGTCGTCGAGCCAGGGCAGCGGCCACGACTTCGGGCGGGAAGCGATCGACACCCTGGTGAAGCTGATGGAGGACCACCGCGACGAGGTCGTGGTCATCGCAGCCGGCTACGAGCGCGAGATGCAGGGCTTCCTCGCCGCGAACCCCGGCCTCTCGTCCCGCTTCTCGCACCGGGTCCGCTTCGCCGACTACACCCCGGACGAACTGGTCACCATCGTCAACCAGCACGCCACCGACACCGGCTACGAGTGCACCGGCCCAGCGGTAGCGGCCCTGCGAACCCACTTCGCGACGATGACCCGAGGCGATTCCTTCGGAAACGGCCGCTACGCCCGCCAAGTCCTCGACGAGGCGATCGCCAACCACGCCCGCCGAACCCGCGCCCTCACCAACCCGACGATGGACGACCTCTGCCTCCTCCACCCAGAAGACGTCCCCACCCCGGTCGTGAGTGCGTAACAGTGTTC
>NZ_JBEOVY010000055.1:0-28529 GCF_040295745.1 Saccharopolyspora sp. NPDC002686 | reverse complement strand
TGCGGGTGCCCGACTTTATGTATGCCAATACACGGCAGTCGGGCCGTCCTCGCCAGGCGAACGCTGAGAACCCGCGGCGGTGCCAGCGCCGAGGGCGGGCTAAACGCCTCCGGCGTTTCAAAAACAAGGACGGGTTCGGTTCAAAACCAGTAGGACGTGACGTCACGGGCGCGCGTACGCTGGCGACGTGCGCGTACTCGTCGTCGACAACTACGACAGCTTCGTCTACAACCTCGTGCAGTACCTCGCCCAGCTGGGCGCGGACTGCGTCGTGCGCCGCAACGACGTCGTCACCGACGACGACGTGGCGGCCGCCGACGGCGTCCTGCTCAGCCCCGGTCCGGGCACGCCGGACCGCGCCGGTCGCACGATGGAGCTGATCCAGCGCTGCGCCGCGGAGCGCAAGCCGGTGCTGGGCGTGTGCCTCGGGCACCAGGCCATCGGCGCGGTGTGGGGCGGGGTCGTCGAGCGGGCGCCGGAGCTGCTGCACGGCAAGGTCAGCGAGATCCACCACTCCCGCGCCGGGGTGTTCGCCGGGCTGGCTGAGCCGTTCATCGCGACCCGCTACCACTCGCTGATCGTCCGCGCGGACTCCATCCCGGACGACTTCGAGATCACCGCCAAGACCGCCTCGGGCATCGTGATGGGCATGCGCCACCACGAGCTGCCTGTGGAGGGCGTCCAGTTCCACCCCGAGTCGGTGCTCACCGACGGCGGCCACCGCATGCTCGCCAACTGGATGGCCAGCGCGGGCTACCCGGTGGACGAACACCTCGTCGCCGGCCTCGAACGCGGCATGCGCGAAGTCGCCGCCGCAGCCCAGCGCTGACCCGCACTAAGCCCGGACCGAGGAAGGGCGCCCCCCGCGCGGGAGGCGCCCTTCGTCATGCCCTGGTCAGCCGAACGGCGGGAAGAGGCCTCCGCCGTTGTCCGGACTGGTGGTCGGCGACGAGCCCTTGCTGTAGTTGCCCACGTAGATCGTCACCGTCTCGTTGCGGCCGATCTTCTGGCCGGAGCCCGGCGAGGAGCTGAGCACCTTGCCGTCCTTGTCCTTGTCCGGGGTGTCCTGGCTGACCTCGTTGATGCTGCCGGTCCACCCGCGGCTCTGCAGCGCCTGCTCGGCCTGGCTCGGCGACATGCCGGCCAGGTCCGGGACGGAGATCTGCTGGCCGTTGGAGACCACCAGGGTCACCTCGGCACCCGCGCGGGCCTGGGTTCCGCCCGCCGGCGTCTGGTCGAGCACCGTGTCAGCGGGCTGGTCGGAGTCGCGCACCTGCTTCTTGACGCTGAACCCGGCGCCCTCCAGGTAGGCCTTCGCCGTGTCGAAGGGCTGGCCGCGGACGTCGCGGACCTGGACGGTCTCGATCGCCTTGCCCACCACGACGTTGATCGTGGTGCCCTTGGCGACGGAGGAGCCCCGGTTGTCCCAGTCCATGATCTTCTGGACCATCTTGGAGTCCGAGGTCTCCCGGTACTCCGGCGTGATGCCCAGCGTGAGGCCTGCGTCCCGCAGCTTCAGCTGCGCCTCGGACATGGACAGGCCTTCCAGGTCCGGGACGTCCACGCTCTCCGGACCGGTGCCGTAGCAGATCTCGATCGCGTCCGTTTCCTTGTTCAGCTGCGCCGGGTACTCGGGCGTCTGCTTGACGATCTTCTCGATCTGGTCCGGCGTGGACGGGCAGGCCTTGGGATCGACCCGCCAGCCCTCCTTCTGCGCGTAGTCCATCGCCTGGGTCTTGAGCATGTTCTTGAAGTTCGGCACGGGCTCGGTCTTGGGCGCGCTGTTGCCGACCAACGCGGTGATCCCCCACGCGGCGAGCGCGAAGACCGCGACGCAGGCCAGCGTGATGAGCGCGACCATCCGGTGCTTGCGGCGCTTGCGGTCCCGCTCGTCGTCGACCGGTTCTTCCGCGTCGCGCTCCACCGACCGGTGGCGACCCGGCACGACCTCGGTCGGCGCCGAGGTCTGGGTCAGCATCGCGGTGCGCTCCTCGTCCGACATGATCATCGGAGCCTTCGGGCGCTGCCCGGACAGCACCCGCACCAGGTCGGCGCGCATCTCCGCGGCCGACTGGTAGCGGTTCGCCGGGTTCTTGCTCAACGCCTTGAGCACCACCGCGTCCAGCGACGCGGGCACCGCCGGGTTCAGGTCGGAGGGCTTGCGCGGCTCCTCCCGGACGTGCTGGTAGGCCACCGCGACCGGCGAGTCACCGGTGAACGGCGGTTCCCCGGTGACCAGCTCGAACACCACGCAGCCCGTGGCGTAGACGTCGCTGCGCGCGTCCACCGCCTCGCCGCGCGCCTGCTCCGGCGACAGGTACTGCGCGGTGCCGATCACCGCGGCGGTCTGGGTGACCGCCGCCTGGCCGTCGGCCAGCGCGCGGGCGATGCCGAAGTCCATCACCTTCACCGCGCCGGAGCCGGTGATCATGATGTTGGCCGGCTTGACGTCGCGGTGGATGATGCCGTGCCGGTGGCTGAAGTCCAGCGCCGCCGAAGCGTCCGCCATGACCTCCATCGCCCGGCGCGGGGTCAGCGGCCCCTCGGTCTTGACGATGTCGCGCAGCGTCCGGCCGTCGACGTACTCCATCACGATGTAGGGCAGCGGCCCGCTCTCGGAGTCCGTTTCGCCGGTGTCGTAGACGGCCACGATCGCCGGGTGGTTCAGCGCGGCGGCGTTCTGCGCCTCGCGCCGGAACCGCAGCTGGAACGTGGGGTCGCGGGCGAGGTCGGCGCGCAGGATCTTCACCGCCACGTCCCGGCTCAACCGGGTGTCGCGACCGCGGAACACCTCGGACATGCCGCCGTAGCCGAGCGTCTCACCGAGCTCGTATCGGTTGGACAGAAGTCGGGGTGAACTCATCGAAGCGTCGTTCCGATCCTTGTCAACGATCGTCCCATCATGCCGATCCGCCCTCGCCGGTAGTGGCCGACGGGACGAGTGGTGCTCCCCCGACTCCGGGGCCCGGCACAGCCGCCGGGTCCGGATGCCGTAGCGCAGTGTGGCCCAGCGGTGCAGCGGAATCCAGGCCGTGAGGTGCCGCACCCATGCCTTGATCGCGGTTGACGACCCAGTAGGTGGTGAATCCCACCGCGACCAGCACCGCCACCGCCAGCACCGCCACCAGAACCCAGATCACGACCTTGCTGGTCGAGGAGCCGGGTGGTGCCTGCTGTTGCTGCGGTGGTGGCAGCTGCGGGGCCGGTGCCTGCGGTGGGATCACTCCCGGCGGATAGGTGTTGCCCATCGGCGGTAGTTGCTGACCCGGCATCGGGTGGACGCCGGTGTTCAGCACTGGCACGTTCAGCTGCTGGCGCTGCTGCGGCACGACCAGCGACGACGGTGTCGGCAGTGGCCGGCCCGCGCGCACCGCTGCGACGGCGTTGGCGAACTCGCCACCGTCGACGTAGCGGCGTCGCGGGTCCTTGACCATGGTCGCCTCGATCAGCGCGCGCACGCCCGGCGGCACGTCCGGCGGCAGCGGCGGCGGGATGTCGCGGATGTGCATCATCGCGACCGTCACCGCGTTGTCGGACAGGAACGGGCGGTGCCCCATCAGGCACTCGTACCCGACCACGGCCAGCGAGTACACGTCGCTGGACGGGGTCGCGTCCTCGCCCAGGGCCTGCTCCGGCGCGATGTAGTGCGCGGTGCCCATCACCATCCCGGAGCGGGTCACCGGCGCCGAGTCGGCGGCCTTGGCGATGCCGAAGTCGGTCAGCTTCACCTTGCCGTCGGGGGTGATCAGGATGTTGCCGGGCTTGACGTCCCGGTGCACCAGACCGCGCTCGTGCGCGGCCTGCAGCGCCTGGCCGGCCTGCTCCAGCATGTCCAGCGTGTGGTCGGTGTTGATGCGACCTTCGCGGGCGAGGATCGCGGCCAACGGCTCGCCTTCGACCAGCTCCATCACCAGGTAGGCGGTGTCCTCCGGCCCGTCCGGGATGGCGGCGGTCTCGCCGTAGTCGTGCACCGCGGCGATGCCGGGGTGGTTCAAGGACGCGGTGGTGCGCGCTTCGGTGCGGAAGCGGTGCAGGAACTCGGCGTCCCCGCACAGCTCGGCCTTGAGCACCTTGATCGCCACCGTCCGGTCGAGCCGGACGTCCACCGCCTCCCACACCTCGCCCATGCCGCCGACCGCGATGCGCTTGCCGAGTCGGTACCGGTCGGCGAGTAACTGGCCGGAGGTCAGCACGGATCAGCCACCTCCCTGCAGACCGGCCCGGATGACCTCCCGGCCGATCGGGGCGGCGATCGAGCCGCCGGTGGCCTCCGCGCCCTCGTCGCCGCCGTTCTCCACGATCACCGCGACCGCGATGGTCGGGTTCTCCGCGGGGGCGAACGCCACGTACCACCCGTGCGGCTTGTCGCCGACGTCGCCGTGCTGGGCGGTACCGGTCTTCGAGGCGATCTGGATGTTGGAGATCTTGCCGGAGCCCTTGGTGTTCTGCTCCGACTTGATCATCATGTCCCGGATCATGTGCGCGATCTCCGGGGAGACGGCCTGGTGCAGCTCTTCCGGCTTGAAGGTGTCCAGCTCCGCCATGTCCGGGGCGCGGTTGGCCTTCACGACCTGCGGCTTCATCAGCTTGCCGTCGTTGGCGATGGCCGCGGCGATCATCGCGTTCTGCATCGGGGTGACGCGGACGTCGCGCTGGCCGATGCCGCTCTGGTAGAGCGACGCGCCGTCGGCCATCGGGCCGAGGTCGGACTTGGCCACGGCCATCGGGATCTGCAGGTCCTCGCCGAAGCCGAACGCGGCCGCGGTCTCCCGCATCTTGTCCGCGCCGAGCTCACCGGCGATCTTGGCGAACGCCGTGTTGCACGAGTAGGCCACGGCCAGCGTGAGGGTGTCGCCCTTGCACGTGTTGCTGTTGTAGTTGGGCAGCGTCGCGCTGGCGGTGTTCGGCAGCGGGATCCGCGCGGCGGTCTCGATCTTGCTGTCCGGCGTGTAGCCGTTCTGCAGCGCGGCAGCCGTGGTGATCAGCTTGAACGTCGAACCCGGTGGGTAGATCTCGGAGACCGAGCGGTTGGCCATCGGCCGGTCCGGGTCGTCGTTGAGCTTGTTCCACTGCTGGGCGACCTCGTTGTTGTCGCTCGAGGTCAGCAGGTTCGGGTCGTAGGACGGCGCGTTGACCATGGACAGGACCTCGCCGGTCCGCGGGTCCAGCGCCACCACCGAACCGTGGAAGCCCTGCTTGGTCAGCTGCTCGTAGGCCACCTGCTGCATGGCCGGGTTGATGGTCAGCTCGACGCTGCCACCGCGCGGCGAGTTCCCGGTGATCATGTCGGACAGCCGGCGGAACGCGAGGCTGTCGTCGGTGCCGTCGAGGATCGAGTCCTCGGCGCGCTCGATCCCGTTGGAACCGTAGTAGAACGAGTAGAACCCGGTCACCGGCGAGAACGCCGGGCCGTTGGAGTACTGGCGCTGGAACTTGTAGATCGGGTCCTCGGTCCGCTGCGAACCGGCCAGCGACTGGCCCTGGGCGATGATCTGCCCGCGCTCGCGGCCGTAGCGCTCGTAGCGGGTGCGGACGTTGCGGCCGTCCTCGTTCAGCTCGTCGGCCTTGATCACCTGGACGTAGGTCGCGTTGCCCATCAGCAGCACGATCATCGCCATCATGGCCAGCGCCACGCGGCGCAACGGCTTGTTCATCGGGGACGCTCCACCAGTTCGGTATGCGCTTCGGCGATCGGAGCCTGCTTCGGCTTCGGCTTCGCCGGCGCCTGCGGCCGGCGCGCCGCGTCGGAAACCCGCAGCAGCAGCGCGATCAGCACGTAGTTCGCCAGCATCGACGAACCACCAGCGGCCATGAACGGGGCGGTCAGACCGGTCATCGGGATCAGCCCGGTGACACCACCGGCGACCACGAACAGCTGCAGCGCGAGGGTGAACGACAGACCGCCGGCGAACAGCTTGCCGAACGAGTCGCGCACCGCCAGCGCGCTGCGCAGGCCGCGCATCATCAGCAGCAGGTAGACCAGGAACAGGGCCATCAGGCCGATCAGCCCGAGCTCCTCGCCGACCGCGGAGATGATGAAGTCGCTGGACGCCCACGGCGTCTTCTGCGGCAGGCCCTTGCCCAGGCCGGAACCCTCGATGCCGCCCTTGGCCATGCCCATCAGACCGGTGCGCAGCTGGAAACCGGGGTCCTTGCCGTCCACCTCCGGGCCCAGCGGGTCCAGCCAGGTGTTGACCCGGACCTGCACGTGGTCGAACAGGTTGAACGCGACGATGCAGCCGAGCGCGAACATGGACAGGCCGAGGAACACCCACACCGCGCGCTCGGTCGCGATGTAGAGCATCACCAGCACGATGCCGAAGAACAGCAGCGAGGTGCCGAGGTCCTTCTCCAGCACCACGATGCCGATGGACAGCATCCAGGCCACCAGCACCGGCATCATGTCGCGGGCCCGCGGCCAGTCGATGCCGAGGAACCGCTTGCCGGCGGTGGTGAACAGCTCGCGCTTGGACACCAGGAACGACGCGAAGAAGATCAGCAGCAGGATCTTCGCGAACTCGCCCGGCTGGATCGACATCCCGCCGATCGAGATCCACAGCTTCGCGCCGTTGGCCTCCGAGATGCTGCTCGGCAGCAGGCCGGGCAGCGCCAGCAGCGCCAATCCGACGAAGCCGCACGTGTAGCCGTACTGGGCCAGCGTCCGGTGGTCCTGGACGAACTTCAGCACCAGCACGAACAGCACCACGCCGACCGTGGTGAACAGGATCTGCTTGCCGGTGAACGGTCCGCCCGACGCCTCGGCCAGGTCGAGCCTGTGCAGGATGACCAGGCCTATCCCGTTGATCAGCGCCACCAGGGGCAAGATCAGCGGGTCGGCGTAGGGCGCCCACCTGCGCACCGCGAAGTGCGCCGCGCCGAACAGCACCAGGAACGCCGCCCCGTAGAGGAAGAGGTCCCTGGTGACTGTCTGCTCCTGTGCGACCTCCACGAGCAGCAGCGCGAAGGTGACGATCACCGCAGCGAAAACCAGCATGAACAGTTCGGTGCCCCGCCGAGTGAGAACTCGCGGGGCGCCGCTGGTCGCTCCGGTCTGAGCGGCCGGTCCGGGCATCAACTCACCATCCGGCAGGTCACACCCGGCTTCTGCTCCTCCGTCTGCAGCGGTGTCGCGTCATCCGGGGTGGGTGCCTCTGGCGGCTTCGGCGCCTCGGGCGGCAGGTTCTGGCCCGGGGGCTGGTTCGCCGGAGGCGGCGGGAGCTGCGTGGCCGGGGGCTCGGGCTTCTGGCACTCGGGCAGCAGCGCGGTCATCCGCAGGCGGCGCATCGCGTCGCGAGCGTCCTGCAGACCGTTGACCTCGGTGATGCCGTTGCGCACGTCCGGCCGCTGAGCTTCCTGCAGGTCCGTCAGCTTGATCGGAGTGCAGTCCGCTGCCGAGTCCGGCGGGCAGGAGTTCTCCACCTCCCAGTTCAGCGAGACACCGAGCACGGTGCCCTGCACGCCCTGGTAGATCACCACCTGATCGGCGCTGTTCGCACCGATGTAGTACTGGTTGAGCACCCACCAACGCCCGACCAGTGCACCGCCTCCAAGCAGGATGAGCACGCCGCACGTCACCAGCAGCCAGCGCAGCCAGCTCCGCTTGCGGGGCTGCTCCGGCGGCGGTGAGGTGGGCTCGAAACGCTGCGGCTGCGGCCGCGGCATGGTTACCGCGGACGCGCGCGCCGCCGACGAATCGGGTTGCGGATGCTCATCTCCATTTCCCGCCGCGCCCCCGACGATCGGGGCGTCATCGCCGAATTCGACGTCGACGACGTCGGCGATGATGACGGTCACGTTGTCGGGCCCGCCGCCCTTGAGGGCGAGCTCGATCATCCGGTCCGCGCACTGCTGGGGGTCCGGGATGCGCAGGGCTTCCGCCATCGTCTCGGTGCTCACCGGGCCGGTCAGGCCGTCGGAGCAGAGCAGGTAGCGGTCCCCGGCGCGAGCCTCCCGGATCGCCAGGCTCGGTTCCACCTCGTGGCCGGTCAACGCGTACAGCAGCAGCGAGCGCTGCGGGTGGTTGGCGGCCTCCTCCTCGGTGATCCGGCCTTCGTCGATCAGCGACTGCACGAAGGTGTCGTCGTGGGTTATCTGGGTCAGCTCGCCGTCGCGGACCAGGTACGCCCTGGAGTCGCCGACGTGCACCAGGCCGAGCTTGCTTCCTGCGAACAGGACAGCGGTCAGCGTGGTGCCCATCCCTTCCAGGTCCGGGTCGTTGGCCACCAGCTCGGAGATCGCGTCGTTGCCGGTCAGCACCGCGTTGCGGAGCTGACCGAGCAGGTCGTCGCTCGGTTCGTCGTCGTCGAGGGGCGCGAGGGCCGCGATGACGACCTTGCTGGCGACCTCACCGGCGGCATGGCCTCCCATGCCGTCCGCGAGGGCGAGTAGTCGTGGGCCGGCATAGACCGAGTCCTGGTTGTTGGAACGAACCAGGCCGCGGTCGCTGCGGGCTGCGTAGTGAAGGACGAGGGTCATGAGCGCAGCTCGATCACCGTCTTGCCGATTCTGATCGGAACGCCGAGCGGGACCTTGGTCGGCCCCGTGACCTTCGCCCGATCGAGGTATGTGCCGTTTGTGGAGCCTAGATCCTCCACGTACCAATCGGAGCCCCGAAGCGACAACCTCGCGTGTCGTGTCGACGCGTAGTCGTCATCGAGGACCAACGTGGAGTCGTCCGCCCGGCCGATCATGATCGGCCGACCGTCCAGTGAAATGCGCGTGCCGGCGAGCGCGCCGTGCGTCACCACCATCTGGCGTGGCGCCTTGCTCCTGCCCCTGGCCTTGGCCGGGGCCCGACCCGCACCTGGCATCGGGACCCGCATCCCGGACGCCGAGTAGAGGTCTGAACGAACCACTCGAAGCGCAGCCAGCACGAACAACCAGAGCAGGGCGAGGAACCCTGCTCTGGTCAGCTGCATAACCAGCTCTGGCACTTGTTGTGAACGCTCCTACTCGTGTCGGGGGACGCGGACCGCGGTCTCAGGCCTGCTGAGCGCGGAAGATCAGGGAGGAGTGGCCGACCCTGATCACGTCTCCGTCCGCCAACTGCCAAGTCTGCACCGGAGTGCCGTTCACCGTGGTGCCATTCGTGGAACCGAGGTCGGCCAACATCGCGCTCTGGCCGTCCCAGGTGATCTCGATGTGCTTGCGGGACACCCCGGTGTCGGGCAGCCGGAACTGGCCCTCCTGGCCGCGGCCGATGACGTTCGAGCCCTGCTGCAGCGTGTACGAGCGGTTCGAACCGTCGTCGAGGTGCAGCGTGGCGGTCATCGCACCGCGCGGGCCGCCCTGCGGGTAGCCGCCGGGAGCGCTCTGCGGGTAGGCACCGCCCGGCTGGCCGTAGCCGCCCTGGTCCGGGAAGCCGCCCGACTGCGGGTAAGCGCCACCGGGCTGCTGGCCGTAGCCCTGGTCGTAGCCGGCGGGCTGCCCGTAGCCCTGGTCGTAACCGGCGGCAGGCTGCCCGTAGCCCTGGTCGTAACCGGCGGGCTGGCCGTAGCCGCCCTGGTCGTAACCCGGCTGCTGTCCGTAACCCTGGTCGTAACCAGCGGCGGGCTGCTGCCCGTAGCCCTGGTCGTAGCCCGGCTGCTGCCCGTAACCCTGGTCGTAACCAGCGGCGGGCTGCTGCCCGTAGCCCTGGTCATAACCGGGCTGCTGGCCGTAGCCGCCCTGGTCGTAGCCCGGCTGCTGCCCGTAACCCTGGTCGTAACCGGCGGGCTGGCCGTAGCCGCCCTGGTCATAACCCGGCTGCTGCTGGCCGTAGCCGCCCTGGTCGTAGCCCGGCTGCTGGCCGTAGCCGCCGGCAGCGGGGGGCTGCTGGCCGTAGTTGGGGTCCTGGCCTTGGCCGTAACCCTGGTCGTAGCCGTACTGCCCCTGCTGGTTGTACGGATCTCCCTGGGGGTAGTGGCCTGGTGGCTGGCTCATGGGTCGGTCTCCTGCGGTACGCGGTTGTGCCGGCCGTCGAGTCACGTCGGGGTCGACGGTCGAACTGATTCGAAACTGTCCCGTGTGCAGCGTCTCAGAGCGCTCCAGGGAGACTACGACGTCACCATATGTGTCCCACCCCTGCTCGGTGAGATGCTCCTGAACGCAGTCGGCGAGGAGGTCGGTGACCCGGTCCTCGTCGTCGGTGAGCCGATCGTGATCGGACGGGCTCAGTTGCACAACGTAGTGGTTGCACGCGAGCAGTCGACCCCCGGCGAGCTCCCGGACCTGCAGCTCGGCTTCCCGCTGCAGCGCCTGGGCGACCTCCTGGGGCACGACCTTTCCGCCGAAAACGCGCGCGAAGCCATTGCCGACGATGCCTTCGAGTCGGCGCTCAAAGCGCTGCACGAGGCCCACGGCAAATCCCTTCCACGCGTACGACTTCCGACACCCATCGTATCTGGGTCGACGGGCCGAGACACCGCCCTGTTCCCAACAACTCAGACCCCCCCGGTGAAGCCCCTCGTCATGCCGTGCTAATCTACTTTCGCCAACAGGGCAGCAGGGAAGCGAAAGCGACCCCGGTGCCAAAGGCCGGAAGCAGGCAGTGTAAGCTTCCAGCCAAGCCACGGGCGAGTGGCGGAATGGCAGACGCGCACGGTTCAGGTCCGTGTGTCCGAAAGGACGTGAGGGTTCAACTCCCTCCTCGCCCACTCGGAAGAGGCCCCCCGGCTCATGCTTCGCCGGGGGGCCTCTTCCTATATGTCTGTACGGGGGCCGAGCCCCCGTAGGCCCCCACGGTGCGGTGGCCACCTTTTATCCGGCTCCTCGCCTGGGGTGGCGTTCCCGGCCTGGGTCTGAACCAGCGGTTTCTTCCGCCGTCCTCGTCTCAACGCACTTCCGCGTTCTCGCGCTTCGCGCATCTCCGCTTCCGTATCTCCTCTTCTGCATCTGGGCTTGTCCTGGCGGGTTGGGGTCATCGGGTTCGTTGCGGGGGTTGGGGTTCTGCTTCTTTTTGGGTGTTGACCTGGTGTTTTCTGGTTTTGGGGTTCTGCTTCTCCAGGTTTTTGGCCGTGGGGTGTCTGGTTTGGGGTTTTTTCTCGGGGTTTGGGTGTGAGGTTCGTCTTTTCGGTGTGGGAGTGGGGTTCGTCATGTTCTGGGTTGGGTTGGTTCAGCGGACAGCGAACGGTGGGGTGGGTTGGGGGTTGGGTGTGGGGATCGCCACTCTGGTTCGGTTTTGGGGTACTTGGGTCTAGGCGGAGGGGGTTCGGTGGAACCTGGTGCGGGCGTTCGCCGGTACTGCTTCTTTCCCGTGCTGGGTGCTCGTGCTGGTTTCCGGAGTGCAGTAGGAGGGTTGGCCGTGGAGTTGGACGAGGTCGGTGAGTTCGCCGCGCGGGTTCACCGGGGGCAGGTCGACAAGGCCGGGCGGCCTTACGTCGAGCACCTCTCCGCGGTGGCTGCCGGGGTTCGGGCGCGGGGCGGCAGCGATGCCCAGGTCGCTGCCGCTTGGTTGCACGACTCCGTCGAAGACGGGGCGGTGACCGAGGAATGGCTCCGGAAGGCCGAGCTTCCGGCCGAGACCAAGGAGATCGTGCTCGCCGTGACCAAGCGGGCCGGTGAAGATCCGGCCGAGTACGCCGCCCGGATCTTGGCGACTCCCGGGGCGCTGCTGGTCAAGGAAGCCGATCTGGCGCACAACTCCGATCCGGGCCGGTTGGCCGTGCTGGATGCGGGGACCAGGGAGCGGCTCGAGCTGAAGTACGCGCGGATGCGGGAGCTCCTGGGCATCGGATGATCGTCGCGGGCTTGGCGAAAACGATCGGTTGTGCTGGGCTTGGGGCGAGCGGGTGACATCGGAGCGGCCCGGCGTCCGGTGTCCGCTCCACGGGAGGCGAGATGGCGGGCAACAGTCGGGATCCCGGCAGATCGGTCACGGCGCGGGCGCTCAGCGTGCTCACCGCCTTCGACATCGACAACGTCCGGCTGACCCTGACCGACATCGCGCGGCGGGCGGAGATCCCGCTGGCCACCGCCCACCGGCTGGTCCGCGAGCTCGAGCTCTGGGGCGCTTTGCAGCGCGACGGCGACGGCCGGTACTCGATCGGCCTGCGGTTGTGGGAGATCGGGCTGCTGGCGCCGGTGAACAGCCGGCTGCGCGAGGTCGCCCTGCCGCACATGCAGGAGCTGTGCCAGCACACCCACGACAACGTGCACCTCGCGGTGCGCGCCGGGCTGGAAGTCGTCTACGTCGAGAAGCTCACGACGCCGCGCGCGGTGCCGATCATCTCGCGCAGCGGTGGGCGGTTGCCGCTGCACTCGACGGGAGTCGGCAAGGTGCTGCTCGCGCACGCGCCGAGCACCGTGGTGCACGAGTGCTGCGAGCGCGGGTTGTCCCGCTACACCGCCTACACCATCACCGAACCCGGCCGGTTGGGGCGCGAACTGCAGAGCGTGCGAAACCGGGGATTCGCGCAGGCCAACGAGGAGATGACGCTCGGGAACTGCTCGGTCGCCGTGCCGGTGCAGGACGCGAGCGGAGCGGTCGTCGCCGCGCTCGGCGTGGTGGCGCACAGCGTTCGGGCCGACGTCGGCAAGCTCGTCAAATCCCTCCTGCCCGCGGCGGAGGGGATCCGGCAGCGACTGGTGGAGCTGGAGCGGACCGAGCTCGATCTGCTGTCCAGATAGCTCGTGACCTGCGGTGATCCGGTGCGCCGCAGGGTGCTGCGGTGGTAGGTCGTGGCGGGTGTCGTACCGCCATCACCTGAATGGCCGCATCGCTGGGCTGAAGTCCAGATGTCATTCATCGACCAGTCACCGACCGATGTCCGCCGCCGGTCGCAGCGACCCCGGTTGATCAGCGCAGAACCCGCCCGGAGCTGTTTTAGTCGTGCAGTGGCCACGCCGTCCGTGGCCGGGAGCCGCAAGCGCAGCTGATGAGGGAGGCGGAACGCCGTGACCGGAATGCCGGGACGTGCCTGGACCGAAGACGAGGTCCGAGCCTGCTCGACTACGCAACTTCGGTCCCCGCTCGGACCGGTCGCTTCCATGGGCCGGCTCGCCCAGCGAGCGGTGGACGTCCTCGGGTGGACCGGCAGCGTGCTGCCGCCGACGAAGCTCTACGGGCGGCAGATCATCGCGACGGCCGAGCTGGTCCCCGACGCGCACGCCGAACGGCTCTGCTTCGGCAGCGGCCCGGTGCTGGACCGCGCCGAGATCGCGACCTGGGTGTGGCCCGAGATGGACGGCCGGGTGCCCCCGCCGGCCGCGGAGATCTCCGGGGTGCTCGCCCCGGCCCGGCACTGGCGCAGCGCGTTGACCGCCGCGGTGCCGTTCTCCCGCTTCGCCAGCGCGGCGATCGTGGTGCCGCGCAACGTCGCGGTCGCCCCGGACTTCGCCGAGACCTGCCTGATCCGCGCCCGCCAGTTCGGCATCGCGGTGCTCAGCGCGGACGGCGACGACGTCCAGGTCGAACTGGAAGGCCGCTGCTTCGCCGACGCCCCGCCCGTCGAGCACACCGCCGTGTCCCGCTGGGTGAACGAGGTCGTCTACGAGCAGCTCCTCGCGACCGAAGCCCCCGCCCCCTCCCGCAGCTAACCCCTGGGGACGCAGTTCCAGCCGCCCGCGCCGAACCACTCCGGCTGGAACTGCGCATTCTTCGCACCCGCCGCTGTTCGGGTGAGGTGGACGACCCGTTCGTGTCAGCAGACGAGGCGGACGGGCCGTTCGCTCCACAGCTCGGACGAGTTGTCCACAGGGTGTGGTCAGTTGTCCACAGGCCGTGTTGAATCGGTACAGACGCGGTGGGTGGCCTACGTTGGACGGCATGCGAATCGTGATTGCCGGAGCCCACGGGAAGATCGCTCGACACCTGGGCCGCGGCCTGGTCGAGCGCGGTGATTCGGTGCTCGGGTTGATCCGCAACCCGGACCACGCCGCCGACCTGCGGGCCGACGGGGTGGAGCCGGTGGTGGCCGATCTCGAGCACGTCGACCCGGTCGACCTGGCCGGTTCGCTGTCCGGTGTGGACGCCGCGGTGTTCGCCGCCGGCGCAGGTCCGGGCAGCGGCGCGGCGCGCAAGGACACCGTCGACCGAGCGGCGTCGGCGCTGCTGGCCGACGCCTGCCAGGAAGCCGGAGTTCGAAGGTTCTTGCAGGTCAGCGCCATGGGTGCGGCGAAGCCGACACCGTCCGACGTGGACCCGGTCTTCGGCGCGTACCTGGACGCCAAGCGGGCTGCCGAGGAGGACCTGCGGGCTCGTCCGCTGGACTGGACGATCCTGCGCCCGGGTCTGCTGACCGATGATCCGCCGACCGGCCGGGTGACGCTGGGCGCCGAGGTCGCCCGCGCCGAGGTGACGCGGGCCGACGTCGCGGCGGTGCTCATCGCACTGCTGGACGAACCCGCCTCCGTCGAGCGGGAGCTGGCGGTGGTCAACGGTCCGACTCCGATCTCCGAGGCGCTGCGCCAGGCCTTGGGCTGACGCAAATTCCATTGAAATCGGACGTCTGATTTCAATGGAATTTGCGGACCGCCTGTGGACAAGTGGCCGAGTTATCCACAGGGGTCGAGGACCCGGTCCAGGTAGTCGTTGCGGAAGACCCCGTCGGGGTCCAGCTCGGCGCGCAGCCTGCGGAAGTCGTCGAAGCGCGGGTAGCGCTCGCGCAGCGCGGCGGCGTCGAGCCGGTGCATCTTGCCCCAGTGCGGTCGACCGCCCGCTGCACCGACGATCGACTCGAAGGCGTTGAACCACTGGTCGCGCGGCATGCCCTGGAACTGGTGGATCGCGATGTAGGCGGTCGGCCGCTGGTAGGCGGTGGACAGCCAGATGTCGTCCGGCGCCGCGACGCGCACCTCGACCGGGAACATCACCGGATCGTCCAGACCGCGCGCGGCGGACTGCATCTCGCGCAGCACGTCCGGCAAGGACTCCTGCGGGATGGCGTACTCGGACTCCGCGAACCGGACGCTGCGCGTCGTGGTGAAGACCCGGTGGGACCGGTCGCTGTAGGAGCGGCTGGACCAGGTCGAGGCGCAGATCCGGTTCAGCGGCCGCACCAGCGAGGGCACCGCGCGGCCGAGCTTGCAGACCGCGCCGAACAGCCGGTTCTCCAGCAGCTCGTACTCCAGGAAGTGCCGGAGCGGTGGCAGCGGTTTCGCCGGTCCGTCCTGCCGGTTGTTCCGCTTGACCAGCGTGTTCGTGCTGTGCGGGAACCAGTAGAACTCGACGTGGTCGTTGTCGGCGGCCAGTTGGTCGAAGCGCTCCAGCACGTCGTCCAGCGGCGCCGGGCGTTCCTCCGCGGCGAGGGTGAACGCCGGTACGCACCGCAGCGTCACCGAGGTGATCACGCCGAGGGCGCCGAGTCCGACCCGTGCGGCGGCGAACAGCTCCGGGTTCTCCGCCGCCGAGCAACGCCGTTCGGTGCCGTCGGCGAGCAGCAGTTCCAGCGCTTCGACCTGGGTGGCGAGTCCGCCGAGCCCGGCGCCGGTGCCGTGGGTGCCGGTGGAGATGGCACCGGAGATCGTCTGCTGGTCGATGTCGCCGAGGTTGGCCATCGCCAGGCCGAGGCCGTCGAGCTCGGCGTTCAGCTGGTGCAGCGGGGTGCCGGCGCGGACGGTGACCAGCCCGGTGTCCGGTTCCGCCCGGACGATTCCGGTCCAGTGCGAGAGGTCCAGCGCCCAGCCGGTGTCCGGCGATCCGATGCTGGAGAACGAGTGCCCGGTGCCCAGCGGGCGGACGGTTCGGCCGTCCTTCGCCGCGTCGCGGATCGCGGCCGCTGCTTCTGCGGTGTCGCGCGGCGCGAGGACGTTGCTCGGCGTGCCGGTCGCGGTGCGGGCCCAGTTGGTCCAACGCTGCATGCTCAGCCCTCCTTCGGGTGCATGCCCCGAGAAATTATGTGAATGAGATTCACATAACAAGCCCTTTCGGCATACGGTTGTCGGCGTGTCCCGGTTAGACGAGATCACCAGCGAGCTCGACCCGCCGTTCGCGGTGGTCGACCTCGACGCGTTCGACCACAACGCCGCAGATCTGGTGCGGCGAGCGGCCGGACGGCCGATCCGCGTGGCCACGAAGTCGGTGCGCTGCCGCGAGTTGCTCGGCCGCGCGCTGCGAACCCCCGGGTTCGCCGGGCTGATGAGCTACAGCCTCGCCGAAGCCCTTTGGCTGCACCGGGAAGGGCTCAGCGACGACGTCCTGGTCGCCTACCCGACCGTGGACCGCGGCGCGTTGCGGGAACTCGCCGCCGATCCGGCCGCTGCCGGAGCGATCACGCTCGTGGTGGATTCGCCCGAACACCTGGACTTCATCGACGCCGCAGTCGGTTCCACCCGCCCGGACATCCGGCTCTGCCTGGAGGTCGACGCCTCCTGGCGCCCGCTGCCCGGACTGCACATCGGCACCCGCCGCTCCCCGGTGCACACCGCCGACCAAGCTGCGCAGGCTGCCCGGCACATCGTGCGCCGCAAGGGTTTTCAGCTGGTCGGCGTGATGGTCTACGAAGGCCAGATCGCCGGGGTCGGCGATGCACCGGCCGGACAGCCGTTGCGCGGCGCGGCAGTGCGCTGGTTCCAGCGGCGGTCCGCCGCCGAACTCGCCGAACGCCGCAGCGCAGTGGTGCGGGCGGTGCGCGCATTGGCGCAGCTGGAGTTCGTCAACGGCGGTGGGACCGGGAGCCTCGAGCGGACTTCCGCGGAACCGGCGGTCACCGAGGTCGCCGCCGGGTCCGGGCTGATCGGCCCCACGCTCTTCGACGCCTACCGCTCCTTCCAACCACGCCCCGCGGTGCAGTACGCGCTGCCGGTCGTGCACCGGCCCGCACCGCGCATCGCGACCCTGTTCGGCGGCGGCTACCCGGCATCCGGCCCGCCCGGTGCGGACCGGATCCCGGTGCCGAGCCGGCCGCGCGGCCTGAAGCTGACCTCGGCGGAGGGCGCTGGAGAGGTGCAGACGCCCGTCGTCGGGTCAGCCGCGGACCGGCTCCGGCTCGGCGACCGGGTGTGGTTCCGGCACGCCAAGGCGGGTGAGCTCGCCGAGCGGTTCACCCACTACCACCTGGTCGACGGCCAGGACCTGACCGCGGCACCGACCTACCGGGGAGAGGGCAAGTCCTTCGGCTGACCCTCCGGGATCCGGTTGGACAGGTAGCCGCGGACCATCTCCTTGGCCTCGGCGACCAGCGTCGGGTCGCCCGCCGGGTCCCGCCGGAACGCCATGTGCAGCACGGCGTCGGCGGCCTCCACCGCGACCGCCAGCGGGAGCAGCAGCTCCTGCGGATCGAGGTCGAACTCCTCGGCGAGCAACCCGATCAGCTTCTCGGCGATGACGGCGTTGTTGTCCTTGCCCGGGTCCAGCAGGCGCATGTCGACCACGTCGCCGAAGTGCAGCCGGCTGAACGCCGGGACCTCGCGGTGCATGGTCAGGTAGACGTCGAAGACGGCGTCCACCGCGTCCCACCAGTGCACCAGCTCCAGCTGGTCGAACCGCGCCGACACGGTGTGCACGAAGCGGTCCAGGTTGCGCAGCGTCAGCTCCTGCACGACCGCGCGCTTGTCCGGGAAGAACTGGTAGAGCGAACCGACCGCGACCCCGGCCCGTTCGGCGATGAGCGTGGTCGTTAACCCGTCGTACCCCACCTCGTCGATCAGCTCAGCGCAGGCGGCGAGCATCTTCTCCACGCGTTGGGCACTGCGCTGCTGTACCGGCTTGCGGCGCAGTGGGGCGACTTCGGCTGGCAAGGCTACTCCTTGATCATGTGCACTGACCATCTTGCCGACCACGACCATGAGTCTCTTTCAGGGGAGCCCTGGGAGAGGTGCCGAGTTCGACCCGGCGGCCTGGTTCACCGGCGCTTTCCGGGGGTGACCCCCCGATGTCGGTGTTGTCCCAAGTTTCCCGGCCGCTGGGCGGTCGTGCGCTCCGGACATGCCGAAGACGGTATCAATCGAATGGGTGATTCCCAGTGCGACGACTTGACCAATTGGGCTGTTTGGTCGTTGCCCCGGTAGCAGCCCTGCCGCTGACCTGCGGATCCTCCGCGTTACACCATTCGGATATGCATTGAGTCATGTTGTCAGCGCGCGCGGTCACTATCTAGGGTGATCGGGTCGTCATTCTCCGTGACAGAAAGGTCATCGTGGGTCACTGCGCGGCTGTCTCTCGTCCTCCCGTCGTTCGACGTGCTGTGCTTTCCCGGTGGACACCGATCTGGGGGAGCGCGGGGTCCTGCGACGTCCCTGCCGCGGGTACCCGTGCCTGCTCCGCTGCCCCGCGCGCGACGCGCACTGCAGCACCGTGACCGCGCGGTTGACCGCAGAGCCGGCCGCTCGGCCGGACCGGGGGAGCGAGGCCGAGGACGACGACGCCCCGGCGCTCCGGCGCCCACTGACCACCAACGCGGCGAACGCGCTGCTGGCCGAAGGCGGCTACGGGCTGCGCGTCGAGCGCTCCCAGTCCGGGCAGCTGCGGCTCACCGGCATCGGCAGCGGAGTCCCGCTCGGCGGTGAACCGGACTGGGCCGATCTCTACCGCGCGCTGGTCCGGTTGCGCCGCACCCGGGAGGTCTTCGACGCGAGCTGGCTCCAGCGGCTGACCCGTTCCCTGGTCAACGCACCGGATCCCGGGCACCGCACCAAGATCCCGGTGGACCGGGTCGAACTGCTGCCGGGCACCGACGCCGACCTCGCCGCGAACCTGCTGACCGCGGTGACCGAACCCGACCTCACCGTGCCGCTGCCCGGCGAGCAGATCAGCATCGTCGACCGGGCCCGCACCGTGCAGCTGCGATCGGTTGCCTCCCGCGAGCGCGCGCAACGGCAAATCCGCTGCTCGGAACGGTTTTCGGCGGTCGTGGAGGAAGACCCGAACCTGCGCATGCACTGCGCGACCCAACCGGTCCACGGCGCTGTGGTCGACACCGGCACGGACACCGCGGCGCTGCTCCGCCTGGCCGAGCCCGCGCCCGCGCACCCGTCGCACCCCGGCGGCACCATCGCCGTGCCGCTCTCCGCGCTGCTGCGGCGGGGCGCCGAGGGAACGCCGGAACTGCTGCGCGTGGTGCTGGACAACCGGTTCGAATGGCGCGAGGACGAGCTCGAGTACTTCCTGGAGCACTTCGTCCGCCCGCTGCTGCGCACCTTCCGGGTGGCGCTCGACGTCCACGGGATCGGGCTGTTCGCGCTGGACGAGACCGGGCTCGCCGTCGAGCTCTCCCCGGAGCTGCAGGCCACCGGCCGGATGGTGATCACCGACCAGGAGCGGGTGAGCTGGGAGCCGAGCCGCACCGAGGTCGCCGCCGGGGTCCGCGCGCTGGTCGGCACGCTCGACCGGCTCAGCACCGGGTTCGCCGAGCTCGACGGCGGTCGCCGGGCCGGACAGATCCGGCACGCGGTGGACCGGGTGATCGCCGAGGAACTCCGCTACCTCGACCCGAGCACCGCCGAGCTGCTCTCCGGCGAGCAACCGCTGCAGTGCTACGCCCACACCGTGCCGGATGAGCAGGATGCGGTGCTGCGGTCGGTGCTCGACGAGGTCCAGCAGCGCACCCGTCGCCGCCGGTGGGATCCGGACGTCGCCGAACCCGCGGTCGCCATCGACGTCGACCTGTGCGGATTCGTCCCGCTGCAACGGATCCTCGACGCCGCCCGCGCGACTTCCGGCCCGAGGCCCGGCGCACCGGAGGGCATCCTCGAACTCGCCAGCGCGGGGACCCTGCCGGTCCTGCCGACGCATTCCCCGCAGACCTGGGACGACTTCGTCGAGCAGAGCGGACTGGGCGAGCGCTACCCGGCGGTGGACTGGGCCGCGGTGCGCGCCGACTTCGTCCGCGCGTTCATGGCGCGCCCGCGCGAGCGGCTGCGGACCGACAGCGCCAACGCGGGCCTGGCCCGGTTCGTGTGGGACGTGCAGGACGCCGGTGGCCGCGTGGTGTTCTACACCCGGCGCAAGGAGCGGTTCCGCGAGCAGACCGAAGAAGTCCTGGCCGCGGCCGGGATCGCGGAGGTCGCCCTGCTCTGCCTCGGCGACGACGCGAGCTGCGACCCGGAGCTGGGCGAGCTCGGCGACGTCGACGTGGTCGCGGTCTTCGACGACGCGCAGGCTCACCGGGCCGAGATCAGCGCGAGGTTCGGTGGTGCGCGGTCGATCGCGGTGGAGATCCCCGGGTTCGCCGCCGAACGCCGGGCGCACCAGGACGAGGTGATCGCCACCTTCGAAACCCGCCCGCGACCGGACGAGCGCATCGGTCCGCGCCTGTCCAACACGCATTCCCTGGAAGAGCTGCAGATCGGCGCGCTGCGCAAGAACCGCTTGGCGCAGCGCTGGGCCGTGCACCTCACCGCGCAGGAAACCCAGGAGGTCGTGGACTCGGTGCTCGCCGACGTCGACCGCGCGGCGACGCGCACCGGGCGCAGCGCAGCGGCGAAGTTCGGGCTGGACCAGCCGGGTCCGGCGGACTGCGAGCAGGTGCTCGGCGCGGTGCACCACGTGCTGACCCGCAAGCAGTTCTTCAAGGGATCCCGGTCGAACTACCAGCTCTCCGACCTGCGCGCGGACGTCGAACCGCTGGTGCGGCGCGGCGAACCGATCGAAGTGGTGCTGCTCGGATTCCCGGTCAAGCAGTGCCTGAACCGGCTCAAAGCCGACGGCCCGCTGCCCGACCTGGCCGAGCTCGGCGCGATGGCCCGGCTGCGCGAGATGCAGCGGGCGATCAGCGCGGTGCACCCGCCCGGACTGCACTTCAACATCCTCACCGACGGCAGGCACTTCCGGAGCCGCCCGGCCGCGATCACCGATGCCTACCAGCGCAAACTGCGCGAGTACGTGGACCTGGTCGGCATCGGCGACCGCACCGTCGTCGAGGACATCGACGTGGTCGCCGAGCAGCGCCTCGGCCCCGGCCTGCCGGCGCAGCGCGCGGAGCGGATCGCGAAGTACCGGCGGCTGCTCGGCGAATCGCTGCGCGAGTTCGACATCACCGACAACCCGCTGCGCACCTTGGAGCGGGTGCACCGGTGGACCGCCGGCGCCGACGACTTCGCGCCGCACGTCATCGGGCTGTTCCGGGAAATCCTGATGTCGATGGTGTACTCGGTCCCGGTCTCGGTGCCGACCGGCGTCGACCGGCTGGAGTGGTCGACCGCGATCTACGCCGACGTCTACAACCTCGGCGACCAGACCGTGTCCGCCGAAGTGCGCCAAGCGCGGTGCGCGGTGCTGCGCCGGGCGTGGCACACCGTCATCCGCTACATGGCGACGATGCAGGTGGACGAGGAGTTCGGCTACGAGCGGATGTTCCCGAACCGGGTCCGCCTGACGCTCAGCGCGGTGCGCAGGGGCTGCCTGGGCTTCACCTACCTCGGCGGCTCCGGACTGCTGCCGTGGCAGGGCACCGGCGTCCTGGACCCGCGCGGCCACGTGGCGGTGGACTTCGCGATCTCCTTGCTGGACCAGGGATTCGTCCCGGTCTACTCGCCGCTGCTCGGCCCGCGCCAGCCCTGGGCGATGGTCCCGGCCGACCGCACGACTCCGGCAGAACGCCCCGGCGTCCCAACACCCCGAGGAACATCCCCCCAACCAGGCCTCCACCTGGACGACCACTTCAAGGCAAAAGCCAGACTCCGCCGCAAGTAACGCGTTCCGCCTGCTCACCCCCCGTGAGTCTTTCGGGTCGCCATAGCAGCCCAAAAGACTCACGGACATAAGGAAAGAGCCCTGGGCTCGGTCGGGGAATCGAGCGCCAGGGCCTTTCCATCCTTGCCTCGGAGCCGTCCGGGGAAACGGGTACCGAAGCAGTTGGACTCCGCGGACCAGTACCGGTCGGGGGGAGGGGAGTGCGTCAGCACCAGCCCGCGGAAGCTTGTGGAGTTTTATCGGTGGCGGCCGATGCTCGATGGTCGAGGTCGGGGATACGCGACCAGTCGCGCATCGGCCGCCACCTGGCGGTTTCTCGGTGGTCCCGGGTCGGGGAGGAGGTACTGCTCCGGGACCGAGTCCGCCGGCTTTACGGCACCGGCGCCACCGGGCGCAGAGCGTGCGCCGGTCGCTGGTGCCGTGCGGGACGGGGAGACAGCGCGCCTGCCACCAGGTGCTCGTAAGCCGAGCGCCACACCGAGCACGGTGCTTTCTGCGGGCGCCAACGGCTCGAGCACTCCGGGCAGTTGCCCTTCTCATCGGCTTCGTGCGCGGTGAGGAGCGTCCGCCATCCCTCGGTGAGTCGGGGGAGTTCGGAACGCGCCACGGACAGCAGGGAGGTGGCGTCTGCGCGGTCCGCGAGCTCGCTCAACATGTCGAGCCGTTCGCGGACTGCGTTGCGCAGCACCTGCCCCAGGATCTCGTCCACTGAAACGTCACCGTCACTTTCTCGCCTGCATCGCGGCATCCCGCAACGCTGTTGACAACTGGCGCACGCCCACGGTGCTGAGCACCGCTGCGTGGCCGGGCGGTCCGACGAGCTCAACCTCATCCCGGTTGACCAGCACGGCCAGGTTGCGGTGCGCGTTCGTCACATCGCGACAGTCCACCTGCCACCAACGACGGCGTTCGGCGGGTGCCGGAGCGGATTCGGCCGTCCGGCCGATCCGGGATTCCTGCGCCTGTCCGTCCACCGTGGTTGCCGTCCCGTCCGTGCTTGGTTGCTTGCTGGTGACTAGATTGGGCCCAGTCGGCCGGGTTCGCCTAGTCGTTGGGCGGTGACCGGCCCAATGGCGACGACGAGCGGTCGGCGGACTTCAGCGCAACCGATCACCTCTACCGAAGCGGACTTCACCGGGTTGCCGCAGTGCCCTTACTCTGCGACCAACGCCCGTGCAGAGCGTCAGGGGGTCTAAATGAACATCATCGGTTCTAGCGGCTCTCCCGTTACACCCGACGTTTGGAACGATCGGGAGATGCGGGATGCCCTGGCCCGGCGGGACATCAGCGAGATCTACAAGCTACTGCGCCGACGCGGTGTCTCGCAGCGCCAGATCGCGGCCTCGACGGGCCAGTCGCAATCCGAGGTGTCAGAGATCCTCAAGGGTCGGCAGGTCATGGCTTACGACGTGCTGGCCAGGATCGCCGACGGGCTGGGTATCCCGCGGGGCTTCATGGGCCTCGCCTACGACGGGGCGACCGCGATGCGGGTCGCTAGTGCGACCAACGCCCTCGAAGCTGAGGAGGACGAATCGGTGAAGCGGCGGAAGTTCTTGTCCCACGCCGCCCAGGTGACCATGGGTGCGGCGGTGTTCGGGGAGGCCAGCGGTTGGCTTCCGGCGAACGCCCAGACGCCGGCGCCGTCCAGGATCGGCATGACCGACGTGCAGCAGATCCAGGCCGCGACCAAGGCCCTGCGCGATCTCGACTACCGCTACGGCGGCGGCACCTGCCGCGACGCCGTGGTGGCCCAGCTGTCCTGGGCGCAGCAGCTGCTCGACTCGACCTCCACCGACATCGTGCGCAAGCAGTTGTTCGTGGCGCTGGCCGACATGCACAGCCTGGCCGGGTGGACGTCGTTCGACGTGGGGCTGCTCGACCCGGCGCGCGGGCACTTCGGCAAGGCGCTGGAGTTCGCCAAGCAGGCAGATGACCACGGGTTGCTGGCCAGCGTGCTGTACCGGATGGGCCGGGTCTACCTGCACCACCAGGAGCCCAACGAGGCGTTGAAGCTGTTCCAGCTCGGCCAGATCGCCGCGCAGGAGTCCGGTTCGGCGCTGACCGTCGCGGTGCTGTGCGCGAACGAGGCCTGGGCCTACGGCATGCTCAACAAGCCCGACCAGGTGCAGAAGATGGTCGGCCGCACGAAGGACGAGTTCGCTCGGGCGCAGTCCAGCGAAGCACCGGACTGGGTGCGGTTCTTCGGCGAGAACGACCTGCACGGCATGATCGGTTCCGCGCACGACGCGCTGGCCGTGTTCGACCCGAAGAAGCACGCGCCGATCGCGGTCGGCGAGACCATCAAGTGCAACGAGGCCTACGGCGCCGACATGCAGCGCACGCACGTGTTCGGGCTCAGCCTGCAGGCCACCAACCACTTCCGGGCCGGTGACGTCCAGGAGGGCATCAAGATCGGGCGCCGCGCGCTCCAGCACGGTGAGCGGGTCAAGTCCGCTCGCGTCTCCGACCGGCTCAAGCCGCTGGAGCTGGAAGCTGCCAAGCACCGCGCGAACTCCGATGCCCGCGATCTGTTCGACGAGGTCCGGAAGTTCCGGCAGGCGTGAGCCGGCTGCTGGGTCGATCGGACCGGTGCGTCGTTGAGAACGATGAGCATGCAGACATACCAGGTAGAGGGCCAGGAAGTCCCGCTTGAGCTGGGCTTGGCGCTGGCCGAGATCTGCGCTTCCGTCGGACTGGATCCGCGGGGTGCGCGGCTGATCCGATTCATCAACAACGGGGTTTTTCTGCTCCGCGACGATCCCGTCATCGTCCGCGTGGTGCTGTCCCCGTCGTTCGGTTACCGAGCTTTCAACGCAGTGGAGGCCGCGCGCTGGCTGGCCGTGCACGGGATTCCCGCGGTGCGGTTGCTGCCCGGTTTCGAGCAGCCGGTCCAGGTGGGGGAGCATCTGGCGACGCTCTGGCGGTACGTGCCGGAGCTGGGACCGGTGCCGGACGGGGCCGACCTCGGCGAACTGCTGCGGCTGATGCACTCCAAACCGCTGTCCCCGACCTTCCGCGACTGGCAGCCGATGGCCGACATCCGGCGCCGGCTGACCGATGCCGTGGACATCGACCCGGGCGACCGGTACTTCCTCGAGCAGCGCTGCGACCACGTCGAAGAGCGCTTGTCCGAGCTGCGGTTCCCGCTGCCGCAGTGCGTGATCCACGCGGACGCGCACCTGGGCAACGTGATCGGCGGGCCGGACGGGCCGCTGCTGTGCGACCTGGACTCGTTGTGCATCGGACCGCCGGAGTGGGATCTGACGCCGCTGGCGGTCGGTCGCCTGCGGATGGGGCACCCGCCGTCGTGGTACGAGGACTTGGCCGCCGCGTACGGCTTCGACATCACCGGGTGGGAAGGCTTCCCGGTGCTGCGGGAGCTGCGCGAGCTGAAGATCACGACCGGGGTGCTGCCGATCGTGCGCAGCAATCCGGGACTGCGCGAGCAGCTGCACCGGCGGTTGCGCACGATGCGCGACGGGGATCTGGCTGCGCAATGGGCTCCGTACAGCTGACCGCCGGACATACGCCTGAATGGGCGATATTGAGTCCGATCGCCGCGCTCGTTTGGTCATTCTTGGTGACGACGCTGACCCGAAGGGGTAAACCATACGAGGGAACTGATCCGTCAGGGCGTTGCTACTGGATGGGTTGTCGATGAGGGTCGCGGAGTTCGTGCTGGGGAAGGTCGTCCCGCGTTGGCGCCGGACGCGTGCGTTGCGCTCCGCGCAGGTGCTCGATGACGTCGTGGACTCCCAGGTCGCGTCGCTGTCGCTGCTGCCGCCCGGCCTCCGCCGGCGCCAAGCCGACCACCTCGCCGAACTGGCGCTGCTCGCCCAGGACTACCGGCACTACGCGAAGGGCTGGATCACCCGGCGCGAGCTCGAACGGCGCGGTCGCGCCGCGCTGCTCCGGCTGGAGGAACCCGGTGGTCTCGGGGTCGGTGCAGCTCACCGACGGTGAATGACCGCTCGGCGACAGGCGCGTCATCGATGACGCGCGGCTGAATCCAGCTGCCGAACAACCGCTTTCGCTGCAGGTTCGACGACCGGTACCGGCATGTTCGGTCCGGCCGAAATGCACATCTTCCCCGGTCAGGCCAGGTTTTCGCGCTGCCGAGCTGATTTCGCCGTGCGGCTGAGCCGGTCCGACCGGCCAACTGCGCCACGTGCTCGGGCGCGATGACGTGACCGCGTCCTTTCTCGACCCCGTTTCACCGCAGTCGATTTCTCTTCGGAATCCGGCGAATCAGCTCGGCGGAGACCGGAAAACACCTCGATGGGAGATGGTTTGTGCCGTCCGGACGAAGTTCCCGGGTTGACCGACGACGTGCTGCTGCGGTCCTACTGCGCGACTGCTCCGCGGAACCGCATCAGCTTGGCGGAGCTGGCGGGCGGTGACTTCGCCGGTGACGTGCTGGACCTGAAGCGGCTCATCGCCGACCCGCCGGAGGGCTGGACGGCGCGGGACCACCTCGCCGAGTTCGTGGTCCGCCCGCTGCTGATCACCTTTCGCGGGCTGCTGGCCAGGGGTTTCCTTCCGGTGGGCGAGATCGCGGTGGAACTCGGCGCGGAGTCGTCGGCCACCGGCCGGATCGTGGTCGAGGAGGTCGGCCCCGCGACCGCCGCATCGGTGCCGCCGGCGATCGCCGCGCTGGACGGGTGGTTGGACGAGCTGGCGTCGGCCGGGGCGCTGGTCACCGGTGATGAGCGGGACCGGATCCGGTGCGCGTTCGACGAGGTCGTCGCGCAGGAATTGCGGAACCTGTCGGCGGAAACCGCCGCGGCCCTGGCCGGCGACCACCCGTGGCAGCGCTTCGTGCACGTCGTGGACGCAGGCCAGGACGAAGTGCTGCGCCGGGTCGTCCAGCTGGTCCGGGAGCGCAGCGCGCGGTGCCGGAGGGAGAGCGGGGTGCCGCGCCCGCTGGTCGCCATCGACCTCGATTTCTGCGCGCTGCAACCGGAACAGCGGGTCCGGGCGGCTTTGCGCCGGGTTGGTGAAGCGCACGGGATCGCTGAGTTCACGGATCCCGACGTGCTGCCGGGGCTGTACCGGGCGTGCTGGCCGTCCTTCGTGGAGCGCACCGGCTTGCGCGATCGGGATGGCCTGTACGACGAGTACCGCCGGAGCATCGCGTGGGACGGGGAGTCGTTGCAGACCGACGACCTCGCTCCGGGGATCCGGCAGTACGTGCGGGATTTGGAGCACGCGGGTGCGCGGGTCGTCTGGTTGACCGGACGCCGGCACCGGGTGCGCGCCGCGACCGAGGAGTTCCTCGCCGATCGCGGTCTTGGGCACCTCGACCTGCGCACGTCCGATCCGGACCGCGGCGTCGCGGAGCAGAAGGTGGCTTCGCTGCGCGAATTCCGCGGTTGCGAGCTGATCGCCGCGTTCGACGACTCCGCTGCGAACCGCGCCGCGCTCAGCACCGCGTTCCCCGACGCGCTGGTGGTCCCGGTCCGGTCGCAGCTGTTCACATCGGACGGAGCTGCTGGCGGCATCGCGACTTTCGAGTCCTTGCCGACCCCGGTGCCGCTCGGCCGCGGCCATTCCGGCGAGGCGCGGTTGTCGCACGTGACCTCGCTGGGCAAGTTGCGGGTGGGGGAGCTGAGCACCCGCCCCACGGTCTGGGCGCAAGGCGTGGAGCTGACCGCCGAGGAGCAGGCGCGGATCGTCGAATCGCTGGTGGCGGACGCGGTGACCAGCGGTCGACGGCTCGGCGAGGAGATCGCGTCCGAGGCCGATCCGGTGCGGGCGGTGTGGCAGGTGATCACCGCGAAGCCGTTCGGCGCGTCCCGCTCGGCGTACCCGCTGGCGGCGGCGGAGCGCGATCTTCGTGGTTCGATCGAGGCGGGCGAGCCGATCCGGTTCGTCGTGGTGGGGCCGTCGCTGAAGCAGGACGGCTCCCGGCTCAAAGCCCTCGGCGGCCTGCCCGACCTGGCAGAACTCGCGATGCTGGTCCGGCTGCGGCAGCTGGACGAGGCGGTCCGGCAGGTGCATCCGCCGGGTGTCCGCGTTCGGGCGCTGACCGACGCCAGCCACTTCAGGTTCCGCGAACCCCAGCGCTGCGAGGACTACCACGCGGAATTCGCCCACCAGGTGGCCGCGGTCGGCGCGGCGGACCTGGTGGCGGTCGAGGACTTCGACGACGCGGCCGACGCCCACCCGAACTGCGGCGACCGGACCCAGCGCCCCGAACTGCTGGAATCGCACTGCGAGCGCTACGAATCCGCCTTCGCAGGTCTGGACATCCGCCGCAACCCGCGAGCGGTGCTCGCCGAGGCGGCGACCCTCGACCCGGCGCGCCCCGGCCAACCCCGCTTCGCGGACCTGTTCCGCTCGGTCCTGCACGCGGTGGACATCCCGTGCCGCAGCGGAGATCCCCTCGCCTGGTCGCAGCAGATCTACGAGGACCCCTTCGACCTCGCTCGCGACGTTCCGGCCGAAGTTCGCCGAGCCCGCAGCGATCTCCTGGTCTCGGCCTGGAACGAAACGATCACCTACCTGGCGAACAAGCACGTGGACGCCGACCTCGGCTACGAAGCCCTCTGGCAGGACGACGTCCGCATGAGCCTCTCGATCCGCCCAACCCCGGGCCGACTCCGCTTCGTCCCCCTGGGCGGCTCAGGCGTGATGCCCTGGCACGGCACAGCAGCCCTGAACCCCAACAACGAAGTAGCGGTCGACTACGCAATTTCCCTGGTAGATCAAGGATTCCGTCCCCTCTACGCCCCACGAATCCCAACCCGCCAAGGCCTCCGCCAACCCTGGCTGATGACCCCACCCCGCCTCCTCGACAGAACAGGCCGCCCAACGGAACCCCTCCTCACGAGGATCCGCCTCCGCCCCAAGTAGCACCCCGCACAAGGCCTGGCCGAACGTCCAGCCAGGCGAGCTCCGTGTGTGTTTTTTGGTGGCCTATGGAACCAAAAGACACACGGTAACTTTCCATCCGAAAAGGAGCTTTTGATGTGGAGGGCCC
>NZ_JBEOVY010000054.1:0-28570 GCF_040295745.1 Saccharopolyspora sp. NPDC002686 | reverse complement strand
GCGACAGCGAGACGCAGTGCTTATCAATCGGCCGAGTCATCGCTGGTCAGCGGAGTCCGGGGTGGGGAGGCGCCCGGACCAAACCCCGGGCGGGCACTGCAACGGCGCTCAAGAAGCAAAGCTCCAAACGGGCTACTTGACCGCCCCCATGGACAGACCACGAACCAAGTGGTTCTGAGCGGCCCAACCAATGATCATCACAGGCAGAGAAGCCAAGAAGGCCGCAGCGCTGAGCTGCGCCCAGTAGAGGCCCTCGCTGGTGATGAACCCGACGAGGAAGACCGGAACGGTCCCGGCCTGAGCAGCAGTCAGGTTGACCGCGTAGAAGAACTCGGTCCAGGAGAAGATCACGCAGATCAGCGCGGTAGCAGCGATGCCGGGCGCCACCACCGGAAGCACCACCCGGAACAGCAGCGTCGGCAGCTTGGCCCCGTCGATCCGCCCCGCCTCCACCATCTCCTTGGGCACTTCCAGGAAGAACGAGCGCATCATCCAGATCGCCAGCGGAAGGTTCATCGCCGTGTACAGGACCACCAGAGCCCAGACGTTGTCCAGCATCTTGAGGTTCTGGGAGATCACGTACAACGGGATGATCGCCGCGACGATCGGCAGCATCTTCGTGGACAGGAAGAACCCCAGCGCGTCCCGGGTCCCCGGCACGGCGGAGATGGACAGCACGTACGCCGCCGGCACCGCCAGCAGCAGCACGAGCAGCGTGGACACCACCGTCACGAACGCCGAGTTCGCCAAGTACGGCAGGAATCCGCGCTCCAGTACACCGGCGAACTGCTCCAGCGTCGGGGTGAACACCACCTTCGGCGGGTTGGTGTAGGCGTCGTTCTCCTGCTTGAACGAGGTCAGCACCATCCACAGCACGGGGAACACGAACAGGATCGCGATCAGCCAGGTCAGCGCGGTCAACGCCCAGCGGCCGAGTGGGTTGCCAGTCCGCATCATCGCACCTCGCTCACGCCGAAGGTCCGGAACATCAGGCGCAGCGCGAAGGTCGCCACGATCAAGGTCAGCACGACCACGATCACGCCCATCGCCGAGGACTGGCCGATGTCGAAGCCCTCGAAGGCCCGCTGGTAGATGTAGAACGGCAGGTTGGTGCTCGCGGTACCGGGACCGCCCTGCGTCATCAGGTAGATCGCGTCGAAGCTGTTCACGATGTAGATCGCCCCGAGAAGCGCGGCGAGCTGCAGGTATCGGCCCAACTGCGGCAGCGTGATCGAGGCGAAGGTCCGCCACCGGCCCGCCCCGTCGACCGCCGCGGCCTCCAGCACCTCCTTGGACTGGCCCTGCAAGCCGGCCAGGATCAGCAGCATCATGAACGGCGTCCACTGCCAGATGATCTGCGCCATCACCGATGCCAGCGGGAACTCCGACAACCAGTCGACATCGGTGCCGAACACGAAGTTCAGCAACCCGTAGGTGGGGTCGAACATCGTCGTCTTCCACAGCAGAGCGCCGGCCGCGGGCAGGATGAGGAACGGCGTGATCAGCAGCGTCCGCACCACGCTGCGTCCCAGGAACTGCCGGTCCAGCAGCAGCGCCAAGCCGAGGCCCAGCAACATCGCCACCAGCACGCACACCACCGTCAGCAGCACGGTGTTGAACATCGCTCCGCGGAACTGGCTGTCGGCGAACACGTCGATGTAGTTGCGCAGACCGACGAAGTGGCGAGAGCCCGGGCGCACCAGGTTCCAGGACTGGAACGAGTAGAACACCGTGAGCAGGAACGGGATCTGGGTGACCAGGACGGTGAACAGCAGCGCGGGCATCAGCGGCGCGCGGCGCAGCCAGGCCTCGCGCGACCACTTCCCGGGACGTCTGCGAGTCGTCGAACGGTCGACTGCGGTTGTCGTGGTGGCCGTCTGCGTCATCTGGTCTCCCGGTATGCCGCACCGACGGATTCGGCGTATTCCTGGGACTGCTGCAGTGCTTCGTCCACCGAGATCTGCCCGGCGATGGCCGCCGAGAGCTGCTGGCTGACCCGGGTCCCGAGGTCCTGGAACTCCGGGATCCCGACGAACTGGATGCCCGGGTAGGGCACCGGGTTCAGCATGGTGTTCCGCTGGTTCGCGCTGTCGATCCCGGCCAGCGTGGGTGCGGCGTAGGCGTGCGCGGCCTCCTGGTACTCCGGGATCTCGTAGGTCGACCGGCGGCAGCCCGGTGGCACCCGGTTCCAACCGAACTCGGTGCCCACGGTGCGCACGAAGTCCTTGTCGGTCATCCAGCGCATGAACCGCCAAGCGGCGTCCTTGTCCTGGGCGACCTTCGGCATGGCCAGCGACCAGGTGTAGAGCCAGCCGCTGGTCTCGGTGCGCGACACCGGAGCGGGCACGTAACCGGACTTGCCGACGACCTCACTGCTGTCCGGATCCTCGTTGGTACCGGCCATGACCGTCGCGTCGTACCACATCGCCGCTTCGCCCTGGCCGTATCGAGTGCCGCACTCGGTGAACCCGGCGCTGGACGCACCGACCTCGCCGTGCTGGCGCACCAGGTCGACGTAGAACTGGGCGGCGGCCCGGAACTCTGGCGAGGTCAGCTGCGCGTTCCAGTTCTCGTCGAACCAGCGGGCGCCGAAGGTGTTCGCCACGGTGCTGAACGGGGCCAGACTCTCGCCCCAGCCCGGCTTGCCGCGCAGGCAGATCCCGGCCACGCCTGCTTGCTTGTCGTCCAGGCGAGCGGCGAAGTCGGCGATCTGCTCCCAGGTGGGCCGTTCCGGCATGGTCAGCCCGGCCTTGGCGAACAGGTCCTTGCGGTAGGCCAGGAACGACGACTCGCCGTAGAAGGGCACCGCGTACATCGATCCGTCGTGGGAGAGCGAATCGCGGATGCTGGGGATGAAGTCGTCCGCGTCGTAGCCCGGGCTGGCGTCGATGTAGGGCTGCAGGTTCTCCAGCCAGCCGTTCGCCGCCCACTGCGGGGTCTCGTAGTTGCTGATCATCACCACGTCGAACTCGCCGCCCTCGGTGGCCGTCGAGGCGGTGATCTTCGCTCGCGCCTGGTTCTCCGGCAGCTGCACGAACTTCAGCTTGATGCCCGGGTTGTCGCGTTCGAACTGGTCGGAGAGCGCGATGGCGTCCTCCATCTGCGGGTTGGACACGATCGCCACGACCAGCGTTCGCCCACCCGCACCGAGCGCCCCGGCTCCCGCGCATCCGCTGAGCAGCAAGGCGACGACCGCGAGCACGGCCAGCTTGGCTCTACTTCTCATCAACGCCTCCCGGCAGGACCTGCACCTTCAGCCCGGCGCCGCTGCGCATCAGGTCCAGCGCGGCGGGGAACTCCTCCAGCGGCAACGTGTCGGTGAGCAGCTCGTCGGTGTCGATGGCGCCGGACGCGACCAGGTCCAGCGCGGCGCCGTAGCTGTGCAGCACCGCCATCGAGCCGACGATCTTGATCTCGTCGTTGTAGATGCGGAACGGCGACAGGGAGATCCGCGCCTCGGCCGGGGCGACGCCGAACACCAGCAGCCGGCCACCGCGGCGCAACGAGTCGAAAGCGGCCTCGATCGCGGGCGCGGCGCCGGTGCAGTCCACGGCGGCGTCGAAGCGCTGGTCGAGTTCAGCGACGTCGGTGCTCACCGCGACCGCGCCGAGCTTCGTGGCGCGCTCCAGACGTGCCGCATTGCGATCGACCATCGAGACCTGGGCACCACCGCGCTGGAGCAGCTGCTGCATCAGCAGCCCCATCGTGCCCGCACCGACCACGAGGAACCGCTCCCCCGCTTCAACACCGATCTGGCGCACACCGTGCACCGCGCAGGACACCGGCTCGACCAGCGCGCCCTGCTGCCAGGTCATGGAGTCGGGCATCCGGTAGGCGGTGCTGGCGGGGATGGCCACGTACTCGGCGAAGGCGCCGTCGACGGTGTCGCCGGTGGCGTTCCAGTTCGCGCAGAGATTGCCGTGGCCCGAGCGGCACGGCGTGCAGTAGCCGCAGAACAGCGACGGGTCGACGGCCACCCGGTCGCCGATCTTCCACCCGCCCGGCACGTCTGCGCCGAGCTCGACGACTTCACCGGCGAACTCGTGCCCGGGCACGATCGGGTAGGGCGTGGGCGGGAAGTGCCCGTCGGCGATGTGCAGGTCGGTGCCGCAGATGCCGCACGCGCCGACCTTGATCACGAGTTGTCCGTCGCCGGGTTTCGGGTCCGGCACCTCACCCACCCTGATCGAACCGGGCTGGTCGATGATCGCGGCGCGCATGACACCCCTTCCGCTTGACCCGCTCATATGAGCACTGCGGGCCGTTCGTTCCGGCAACTCGCCGAGAATTGAAGGGTGATTCCGCGCATCCCGTCAACATTTTCTCTCTAGAATGCTCATATGAGCATCAGCAAGATCCGTGCGAGGCTGACCGACACGGTCACGGCGGCGTCCATCGCGCACCGGTTCTTCGTCCAGGGCCGATCCAAGCTGGAGATCGCCCAGGAATTCGGGATCAGCCGGTTCAAGGTGGCCCGAATCCTCACCGCAGCACGGGAAACCGGCCTGGTCCGGGTCGAGTTCGACCTACCGGTGCCGATCGACCTCGAGCTGTCGGAGGCGGTGCGGACCAGCTACCGGCTGCGCCGCGTCCTGGTGCTCAATCGAGCGCAATCCAAGGCCGAACGCCCCGAGCTGCGCCGGAGGATCGGTGCGCTGGCAGCGGATCTGCTCGCCGAGACCGCCACCATCGAAGACGTGATCGGCCTGTCCTGGGCCCGGTCGGTCAACGCCATGGCGGATGCCGTCCGCACGCTGCCGAAGTGCCCGATCGTGCAGTTGTGCGGCGTGCAGGCGGGCATGGACATGCGGGACCGGTCGGTGGAGACGGTCGGCAGGCTGGCCGACATCTCCGGCGGGTCCGCGTACCCGATCTACGGACCGCTGGTGCTCCCGGACCGCCGCACCACGGAGATACTCCGCAACCAGCCGGGCATCGCCGAGACCTTCGACCAGTTCCGCCACCTGACCAAGGCCGTGGTCAGCATCGGAGCGTGGCGCCCCGACGAATCCACCGTCTACGACGCCCTGAGCCAACCGGAACGGGACGCGATCGAGGAGCGCGGTGCGATGGCGGAGATCGCCGCCCGCCTCTTCGACGCGGACGGCAACGCAATGTCAACGGGCCTGGCCCATCACGTGCTCGCGATCCCGCACGAACAGCTCGCCCAGATCCCAGAAGTCATCGCCCTGGGCTACACGGAACCGAAAGCCCGAGCGATCGACGCGGTCCTGCGCTCCGGAGTGGTCACCACCCTGATCACCGACGCCCAAGTAGCCGAGATCCTTCTAGAGCTGGTCGCCGAACGCCCGCTCGCATAGCGGCTCAAGCCTCCGCAGCGACGTTGGCGCGCAGCTGGGCGAGAGTCCGTTCGAAAGCAGCCAAATCCCCTTCGGGGATGCCGGCGCGGAGTCGTTCGTCGAAGGACATCGCCACCTTCCGGAGGCGGTGGAACGCCGCTTCTCCCCCTTCGGTCAGCTCGACCTGGTGAACTCGTCGGTTCGCCGGGTCTCGCTGCCTGGTGAGCAGCCCCTCGGACTCCATCGCGTTGAGGTGGTGGGTCAGGGTCGCGCCCTGGATCCCCACCGCAGCGGCCAGTTCTCGCTGGTTGCTCACCTTGCGGGTCTTGAGCGACAGCAGAACCAGCCACACCGGGACCGAGCCGCCCGCTTCCGCGAGGGCGTCGTCGAAGGCTCGACCGACCGCCTTCGAGGTCTGCGCAAGGTTCAGCCCCAGCGGCTGATGTGCGGGTCCAGGCATGCCGCCAAGCTAGCACAGACCAATCGAAGACTAATCGTTTGACATCTAATCATTCGAGACCTACCGTTGGCTGCACTCGCCGCTGAGGAACTGGGGATTCCCATGACCAACGGAAGAGCAACTCCAAGCACCCCCGCAGAGCTGCCGGGGTCGGATCGCCGCCGGTGGACCGCACTGGCATTCATCTCGGTCGCGCAGCTGATGCTCGCGCTCGACGCCACCGTCACGAACATCGCGCTGCCGTCCGCGCAGACCGACCTCGGCTTCTCCGACGCGCAGCGGCAGTGGGTGGTCACCGCGTACACGCTGGCCTTCGGCAGCTTGCTCCTGCTCGGTGGCCGCCTCTCCGACCAGCTCGGTCGCGCTCGCGCCTTCCGCACGGGGCTGGTCGGGTTCACCGCGGCATCCGCGCTCGGCGGTTCCGCGACGAACTTCGGCACGCTGGTCGCGGCGCGCGGCCTGCAAGGTGCGTTCGCCGCCCTGCTCGCACCCACCGCGCTGGCACTGCTCGCCACGACCTTCTCGGAACCACGCGAACGCGCCAGGGCTTTCGCGATCTTCGGAGCGATCGCGGGCAGCGGCGGAGTGCTCGGCCTGGTGCTCGGTGGAGTGCTGACCGAAGCCCTCACCTGGCGGGCATGCCTGTACGTCAACGTCCCCGTCGCCGTGCTCGCAGCGTTCGGGACCCGGTACGCCGCCAGCCGGCCGGGCGCCGTTCGGCGGTCCCGACTGGACCTCATCGGCGCGTTGCTGTCGGCCGGCGGCTTGTCCGCGATCGTCTACGGGGCAGCGCAGAACTCATCGCGGATCGTGCCCATCAGCACCGGGATCGCGCTCCTCGCGGCATTCGCCGTGCGGGAGTCCCGGACTCCTGAACCGCTGCTCCCGCCCCGGATCCTCCGCGATCGCAACAGGATCGGCGCGTGCCTCGCAGTCGCGTGCGGTGTCGCCGGGATGCTGGCCACCTTCCTGTTCCTGACCTACTACCTCCAGGAAGTGCTCGGCTGCACCCCGGTGCAGGCTGGGCTCGCATTCCTACCGCTGTCGGCTGCGGTGTTCGCCAGCTCGCAACTGCTCGCCGCGCGGTTGCAAGCCCGCGTAGCTCCCCGCGCGTTGATCGCCTCAGGTCTGCTGGTCGCCGCTGCGGGGCTGGGCCTGCTGACCGGGTTGGCCCCGGGCGGCTCCTACGCCACCGACGTGCTGCCAGCGGAAATCCTGCTCGGCATCGGCATGGGCTGCGTTTTCCCGACTGCGATCAGCTCGGCCACCAGCCGGGTCGATCCCCGCGAGGCCGGGGTCACCGCAGCCGTGGTCAACGCCGCGCAGCAGATCGGCGGATCGATCGGCGTGGCAGTGCTCAACACCGTCGCCGTCGCCGCAGCAGGGCCCTCCGGCGGTTACGCCCCAGCAGCGTTCTGGGCTGCGTCGACCCTCGTCGTCGGCGCACTGGTCAGCGCTGTGCTCATCAATGCCCGCGCACCACATCGAGGAGGAGAACGATGATCTTGGTGACCGGCGCGACCGGGAACGTCGGCTCGGAGGTGGCCAGCGCGCTGGCAGCTGCCGGGCACCCGGTGCGCGCGATGACGCGACGGCCGCACGAGGCCCGCACACCAGACGGTGTCGAGGTGGTCTACGGGGACGCAAAGGATCCCGCCAGCCTCGACGAAGCGTTCCGCGGCGTCGACCGCGCGTTCCTCATGACCTCGCAGCAGGTCGGCAGCGCACCGCGCCCGACGCACGACATCAGCCTCGCCGCAGCTGCGCAGCGCGCCGGGGTCGCACACCTCGTGAAGCTGTCGGTCTACGGCGCGGGCCGGGGCGACGACGTCATCGACCGGTGGCACGCGGAGGCGGAGGCGGCCGTGGTCTCGACCGGGATCGACCACACGATCCTGCGGCCGGGCCGGTTCATGTCCAACGCCTTGCACTGGGCGCCGATGATCCGGCGCGGCGACCAAGTGCGCATCCCGTTCGCGCACCGGCCGACGGCTGCGATCGCCCCCGCCGACATCGCCACCATCGCCGTGTCCGCGCTGACCACCGACGAGCACCGCAACGCCGTTCACCAGCTCTCGGGGCCGCAAGTGCTGACGCCCGCCCAGGAACTCTCCATCATCGGCGAGGAACTCGGCCGGCACCTCCAACTGGCCGAACCGTCCCCCGGGGAAACGCGGGCCGGCCTGCGCCGCTCCGGGATGTCGCCGGAAGTCGTCGACGCGGTCCTCAACCGCGCGGTCGGAAGCGACGACGGCGCACAGGTGCTGCCTGCGATGCCCGGTCTGCTCGGGCGGCAGCCGACCACCTTCGCCGACTGGGTTCGCACGCACATCGACTCATTCGCCCACCAGGAGAACGACGACCGGCAGGAGCGAGAAGATGTCCACTGAGGAAGGCGTCCGCCAGCTCGAACAGCAGTGGGCCTCGGCTGAGGCACGCGGTCAACGCGGGGCGTACCGCGGGAATACGGTCGACGGCGAATTCCGTTCCACCCACATCGCGGTTCGCCGCGGCGACCGGTGGCTGCTGGCCGGCATCCAGTTGAGCCCGATCGGTGCGCCACCGGCTTTCGCGCAGAACACCTCGCAACCGGCCGGGGAGTGATCATGGGTATCGAACTGAACCACACCATCGTCGGGGCTCGGGACAAGCACGATTCCGCACGGTTCCTGGCCGACATCCTCGGTGTCGAGGTCGGTGCCGAGTTCGGGCCGTTCGTGCCGGTCGAGCTCGACAACTCGATCACCCTGGACTACATGACCCAGTCGGACGTGCAGCCGCAGCACTACGCGTTCCTGGTCGACGAAGCCGAGTTCGACGAAGCTTTCGGCCGGATCCGCGACGCGGGGATCGCCTACTGGGCCGACCCGGCCCACCAGAAGCCCGGCGAGATCAACCACCGCTGGGGCGGCCGGGGCGTCTACTTCGACGACCCCGACGGGCACAACATGGAGCTCCTGACCAAGACGCCGTAGCCCCGGGCACTCCGCCCGGCGGCCGCGCCGGGCGGAGTGTCCACTTCGGTCAGTCCTGCAGATCTGCGCCGTAGGGCTGGGTGATCGCTTCCAGGTAGTGACCTGACGGATCGCAGAAGTAGACCCCTCGACCACCGTGGTCGGTGTTGTACTGGTTCGGGAACTTCCGCTGCGGATCTGCCCAGTGCTCGAGCCCGGCCTCCTGAATCCGGGCGTAGATCCCGTCGAAATCCTCCTCGGTGACGAGGAAGGCGTAGTGCTGCGGCGGGAAATCGATGGGCGGCTCGGCGAACTGGAGGGTCACCCCTGCGTCCAGGTGGACCGGGAAGAAGGGACCAGCCGGTTCACCCAGCGGGAGGCCGAACATCTCCGCGAAGAACGAAGCCGATTCCTGCTTGTCGCGCGCGGCGACGATGGTGTGATTGAAAAGGGTGGTCATCGAAGACCTTTCGAACCCGCGCCTCCATGCCTGACGCTGTCCGCCACCGGCACGCGACGCTGCCCGCCAGCAGATCACGTCCCGCAGCGCCCCGTCAAGCCGATCGGACGTCGGCGGGGCCAAGTGCGAGACCGAGGACCGGCCTAGCCGGCTCATGGGTTCTCGTCGCCGGTCGCCTCGACGAGGAGCTCGTGGAGGCGTTGCAGCGTCGGGCGCTGCTCAGGTTGCGGGTGGAGGCAGCCGTCGATCCCGGCGGCCAGCGGTTTGGGCAAGCGCCGCACTGATCGCACGGGTGGTGCCGTCGTCGTCAGCTGCGAGAACTCATCGGTTCCCGGCACGTCGAAGGGCTGGATTCCGGTGGCCGATTCGTACAGGACGAGGCCGATGCCCCAGGCATCGGCCGGCGGCCCCACCAGACCGCCTCGGGCCTGTTCCGGCGCCATGCAGCGCGGTGTTCCGGCTCCGCCGCGGTGCTGCCCCGGTGGGCGGGCCAGCCCCAGGTCGAGCACTCGCGCTCGGCCGAACTCGGCGATGATGTTGCCGGGTTTGAGGTCCAGGTGCAGGTACCCGCGGTCGTGCAGGTAGCGGATCGCCGAGCACAGCTGCAGGCCCAGGTGGCCGAGTTCCTGGACGATGAGCTTGCGCTTGCCGTCGTCGAGCAGGCTGTCCAGGGTCGCCCCGCCCAGCGTCTCCATGATCAGCACCGGAGTTCCGTCGGACGCCTCCGCGATCTCGTAGGCGCGAACGATGTACGGGTGGGTGCAGGACAACAGCAATTTTCCCTCGAACGCGAGACTTTCACTGATCTCGCGGTCGTCGACGAGGTCCGGTCGCACCGCCTTGACGAAGCACCGGCTGTAGCGCTGGGCGCTCCAGGCGTCGTAGGTGTCGTACCACTCGCCTCGCCGGATGTGCTCGATCACCGCGTAACCGGGCGCGAGCTCCTGCCCGCGGCGGAGTGGCTCTGCTTCGGTCATGCCAGCTCCCGCACCACGGGCTCTTCCTGCTGCATCCGGTACAGCGACGCGTAGCGGCCGTTGCGGCGCATCAGCTGGGCGTGCGTGCCGGATTCGGCGATCCGGCCGTCGTCGAGCAGCAGGATCTGGTCGGCATCGCGCACCGTCATCAGGTTGTGCGCGATGACGATGGAGGTGCGGTCGGCCATCAGGCGCCGCAGCGGTTCCAGCACCCGCGCGCTGGACGCCGCATCGAGGCCGACGGTGGGCTCGTCGAGCAGCAGGACCGGCGCGTTGCGCAGCATCGCGCGGGCGATGGCGATTCGCTGCCGCTGCCCGCCCGAAAGCAGGCTGCCGCGCGCTCCGACCGTCGTCCGGTAGCCGTCGGGCAGCGCGGTGATGAACTCGTGCGCGTCCGCCGCGCGGGCGGCGCGCACCACCTCGCGGTCCGTCGCTCCGGGGCGCGCCCAAGCGATGTTGTCCCGAACGCTGGCGTCCACCACCAGGGCGTCCTGGAGCACGACCGAGATGTTGTGCCGCACCTCCTGCTGCTCGACGGACCGCAGGTCCAGCCCGTCGAGGGTCACTGCGCCGGTATCCGGGTCGTAGAAGCGCAGCAGCAGCTTGCCGACCGTGGACTTGCCGGATCCGCTGGCCCCCACCAGGGCCAAGGACTGACCGGGCCGGACGGAGAAGGCGACGCGGTGCACGGCGTCGCGTTCGGTGTTCGGGTACCGGAAGCTGACCGCGTCGAAGGCCACCTCGCCTCGCGCTCGGCCCAAACGGCGCGGGTGCACCGGATCCCGGACGTCGGGGACCTGCTCGAGCAGTTCGATGATCCGCTCGGCACCGGCGGAGGCCGCGTAGACGGTGTTGGTCAGCCGTCCGAAACCGCGCACCGGGCTGTAGAGCTGGCTGAGGTAGCCGAGGAACACGAGCAGGCCGCCCAGGGTGATCGTGCCCCGAGACAGCTCCCAGGTGCCGAGCCCGATGATCAGCAGCACCCCGCCGAGTTCGAGCAGGTCCACCAGCGGGCTGAACAGCGCGTGCAGCCGGGTGGCGACCATCTCGGCGGCGAAGCTGCCCAGGTTCTCCCGGTGGAACCTCTCGGTTTCGGCGCGCTCGCGGCCGTAGGCCTTGACCAGCGCCGCGTTGCTCAGGCTTTCTTCGGCGACTGCGCCGATCGTCCCGCTGCGCCGCCGCTTCTCCCGCGACGCGGCCTTGATCCGGCGGGAGAAGTACCGCGCGGTCAACCAGAACGCCGGGACCGCGATCAGCGAGACCACCGCGAGCCGCCAGCTCAGCACGAACAGCGCACCGGTGAACAGCACGATCTTGAACAGGTAGGACAGCGCCTGGACCGTCCCGGACAGCACCAGGTTCTCGATGGCGCTGACGTCGCCGGTGAGCCGGGACAGCGTGTCCCCGACCTTGCGGCGGTCCAGGAATCCGATGGACAGCCCGTGCAGGTGTCCGAACAGGTCGGTGCGCAGGTCGAGCAGGAAGCGCTCGGCGACCCAGGTGGAGACGTACTCGTCGGTGAAGCCGACGATGCCGGCCAGCACCGTGATCCCCAGGTAGGCGGCGCCGAGGGCGAAGAACAGCCCGAAGTCGCGGGGCACCAGGACGTCGTCGACGAGGATCTTGAACATCCAGATCGTCGCGGTGTCCAGCAGCGGTCCGATCAGGACGAGCAGCACCACGAACGCCCACCAGCGCCGGTAGGGGCGGGCGTAGGGCCAGAACCTCCGGAAGATCTCCCGCACGCCGACAGCTGGTGCCTGCTCGACGAGGACCTCGGTCTCCGCTCCGGGAACGGTCAGCAAGGCCCGCAGCCGGGCCAGCAGCGAAACGATGAGACTCATGAGACGTGGTGGGCGGCGGTGTCCGATGGGCACCGCCGCCGGTCAGTGGATCAGCGACCCATCGGGAAGAAGTCCGTCCTGCCGTGGTGCTTCAGCGACGTCCGCCGCCGACCGCGGTGGTGGTCCCGGCCGCTGTGGCTGCGGTGCCGGTGGTTGGTGGCAGCGGGAACGTGTGCGACGAACAATCCCTTGACCATGACCGTTTCCCCCTCTCACAGGCTGCGGTGCGTGCGGGCCGTCATGCGGCTGCCCCGGCTGCGTGACCGGTGCCGGCTCCGGGACTTGTCCCGGTTCTTGTTGCCGGCGGGCAGGTGCGCGGCGAACAAGGCGTGCGCCATTTGGTCGCTTCCCCTCGAACTCACATCTGTAGGTGTCCGTCCAAGTCCAGGCTCGCTCGCGGGTCATCGCGGAGCTAGAGCATTTGTTCCCCGCCAGTGGGTGTGCAAGCGCGCTCGCACACCCACGACGAGCTCTCTCAGCGCAGGGATCCGAGCCGCTGCCGCATCGACGCCAGAACACCGCTGGAGGCGGTCCAGTCGCCGTCGAGCGGGGTGACGGAGACGTAGTCCGCTGCCAGCGCGTTGTTGTCGGAGTCGCGCACCGGATCCGGCGAGGTGTCGAACACTGGCTGGATCACGTAGCAGTCGGGGCACAGATCGGTGCGCTCGTAGCGCGGCCGGACGAACGCCGACCGGCCGGTCGCGGTCACCTTCGTGCCCTTGACCTCGGGCGCCACCGGGTAGTTGATGTTGAGCGTGGTGTGCTCCGGGAGCAGCGGTCCGCCGTTGGAGGTGCTGCGCAGCTGGTCGAGCACGCGGGTCGCGTACTCGGCGGCAGCGGGCACCGGGCCGAGCTGCGGCGGATCGGTGCTGACGTCGATCTCGACGCTGATCGCGATGGCGGGGATGGACAGCTCACCGCTGACGTTGGTGGCGCCGACCGTGCCGGAGTGGGCGGCGACCGCGCCGGTGTTCTGCCCCGGGTTCACGCCGGACACCACGACGTCCGGTGGGTCGCCGGCGAAGACGTTCTGCACCCCGAACGACACCGAATCCCCGGGCGAGCCGCACACCGCCCAGGTGTCCGGGGCCACCTGCTTCGCCGTGATGGTGTTCTCCTGCGTCGGTTCCCCTCGCGCGTACTTCGAGGAGAGCTCGGTGCCGCTGCCGCTCTGGTCGTCGCACGGGGCCACCACGGTCACCCGGTGCCCGGCCGCGCTCAGCGCCTGCTTCAACGCCGAGAGCGTGGGCGCGTCGTAGCCGTCGTCGTTGGTCAGCAGGATGTCCAGCGGCTCCTGCGCCGGGCTCACCCCGGGCAACGCGAGCACGCACGCGAGCGCGGCCGTCGAGGCCGCCCACCATCGGGAACTCCGTCTCATCGATCCACTCCTCCTCGCCGGAATCGGGAGTTCCCATGGCACCGAAACAACCAAGCACTTGTCCAAGTCCGGTTCGGCTTGCTTACATGCCTTCCGGACATGAACCTCCAACAGCTGCACTACCTCATCGCCGTCGTCGACCACGGCACGATGACGGCTGCCGCCCGTGCGCTGCACGTCTCCCAACCGGCGCTCGGGCGTGCGGTGCGCGCGCTGGAACGGGAGGTGGGCACGCCGCTGCTGGCCTCCAACGGGCGACGGTTGCACCCGACGCAGGAAGGACTGGCGGTCGTCGCCCACGCCCGGGCGATCTCCGGCCACATCACCGACATCCTGTCGTTGGGCGAACGGCGGGAGCTCGTCCTGGCGGCCACCCCGACCCTCGGCGCCGGGACGGCACCACGGCTGCTGCGCGTGCTGACCGAGCAGTGCCCGAACGCAACGGTGTCGCTGGAGCGGCGCGACGGACCGGCCGAAGTCGCCGCCGTGGTGCGGAACGGGCAGGCCATGGCCGGGATCGTCGAGCTGTCCGCGTCGGACCCGGTCGACGACGGGTTGGGCAGCGTAGCGCTGGGCAGCCGCGAGATCGTGCTGCTGTGCCCGAGCGGAATGCCGGTCCCCGCCGAACTCCCCCACGCGGGTCTGGCCGAGCTGTCGCTGATCCTGCCCGCGAACGGCCACCGGCGCAGCCAGCTCGACCTCTGGTTCACCTCGCTCGGGCTCCGACCGCGCGTGGTGTGCGAGACCGACGAGCGCCTGGCCTGGGAGCAGATGGTCGGCGCGGGGCTCGGGTGCGCGTTCACCGACCGGTGGCACGCCGAGAGCGCACCGGTCCGGGGCACGCGCATCGTGCGGTTGGCACCACCGATCCACACCGAGGTGAAGCTGCTGTACCGCAAGGACAATCCCAGCCGCACCCTGCGACTGCTGCTGGATGCCCTGGCACGCACCCCCTGATCAGCGCCGCAGCACCAGATCGGGAGCAGGCGCTGAAATTGCGCCGCCGTCCGCGAACCGGTGGACTTCAGGTATGCGCCCGGACCGGGAGACGGCTGGGGTCCGGGGTTGTCGGGCGGGTGACGCGATGCCGGACGAGGTCGAGGCGTGTGCCGGGGTGGACGTCGGAGGCACGTTCACCGACGTCGTCCTGCACGCCCCCGGCCACCGGCCGAAGGCCGTGAAGGTGCCCACCACCCCGTCCGATCCCGCCGAAGGGGTCCAGCGAGGCGTGGCGGAAAGCTTGCCGGACGGCGCCCTCCGCCTGCTTCCGCACGGCAGCACCACGGCGACCAATGCCGTGCTGGAGCGCAAGATCGCGCGCACCGCGTTCGTCACCACCGCAGGTTTCACCGACGTGCTGCAGATCGCCCGGCAGAACCGGCCCGCGCTCTACGACCTGTCGGTGACCAAGCCCGAGCCGCTCATCCCGCGGGAGCTGGTGGTCACGATCGAGGAGCGGATGGGGCCGGACGGCGAGCCGATCATCGCCCTGACCGACGACGAGATCGAGCGCGCGGTGGACGCAGTGCGTCGGCTGGAGCCCGAGGCGATCGCGGTGAGCCTGCTGTTCTCCTACGCGTGCGACGACCACGAGCGGCGGTTGTGCACCGCGCTGGGCGAGCTGGGTGTGCCGATCACCCGTTCCAGCGCGCTGCTGCCGGAATTCCGGGAGTTCGAGCGGGCGTCCACCTGCGTGCTCAACGCGGCGATCGAGCCGGTGATGCACCGGTACTTGTCCAACCTGGAAACCCGCTTGCCGGATCCGACCATCACCGTGATGACCTCCAGCGGCGGCACCGCCGGCGTGGACTTCGCCGCCACCGCTCCCGTGCACACCCTGCTGTCCGGACCGGCGGCCGGTGTGGTGGCGGCCGGGGCGGTGGCGCGTTCGGCCGGGTTCGACGACGCGATCGCGTTCGACATGGGCGGCACCTCGACCGACGTCTGCCTGATCCGCAACGGGCACCCGGAGGTCTCGACCTCTTCGGAGATCGCCGGTCTGCCGTTCCGCACCCCCGCTGTCGGGATCCACACGGTGGGGGCCGGAGGTGGCTCGATCGCCTGGGTGGACACCGGTGGCGCATTGCGGGTCGGGCCGCGTTCGGCGGGCGCGGACCCCGGACCCGCCTGCTACGGAGCAGGTGGGCAGGAACCGACCGTGACCGATGCGCACTGCGCGCTGGGCCACCTGGACCCGGCCCGCGAGCTCGGCGGCGGATTGCGCTTGGACGCCGACGCAGCGCACCGCGCGTTGTCCGGGCTGCCGGAGTCCGCTGGGGGCGTGCTCGCCGTGGTCCGGGCGACGATGGCGCGCGCGCTGCGCCGGGTCAGCACCGAACGCGGCGTCGACCCGTCCGGGTTGGCCCTGGTCGCTTACGGCGGCGCAGGCCCGCTGCACGCGACCGCGCTCGCACGCGAGCTCGGCTGCCCGGCGGTCGTGGTGCCCCCGGCGCCAGGCGTGCTCAGCGCGCTCGGCCTGCTGCTGGCCCCGCCCCGGTTCGAGGCCTCTCGAACCGTGTTGTCCAGCGCCGGGGACGACCTGTCGGAGCTCTGGGACGAACTGGCCGACGAAGCGCGCCGCGAGCTCGAAAAGCAAGGTGTGGCAACGAACATCGAACTGTCCAAAGTGGCCGACATGCGCTACGCGGGCCAGTCGCACGAGCTGCGGGTCGACGTGACCGGCGAAACCGGGACCGCCGAGCTGCTGCACACCGCGCACCGCGAGGCCTACGGCTACGAGATGCGGGACGAGCCGGTCGAGGTGGTGACGCTGCGCGTCGTCGCCCGGGGCGAACCGGTGCTCGCCGCCCCACCGGGGAACTGGGACCAGGGCAGCCCGGAGGCCAAGCCGGACCGCGAGATCGGCATCGGCGACCGGACGGTGCGCGCCCACGTCGTCCCGCGCGCCGGCCTGCGCCCGGGCGACGAGATCACCGGCCCGGCGCTGGTCGAACAGCCCGACACCACGACGCTGCTCGATGATGGCGAGGTGGCGGTCGTGGACGACGCGGAGAACCTGGTGGTGCGGTTGACATGACCGAACTGTCCGCGGTGGAACTCGAGGTGTTCCGGCACGCGCTGGCCGGGGTCGCCGACGAGATGGGCGTGGCCCTGCGCCGCGCCGCCTACTCCCCCAACATCAAGGAGCGCGCGGACTGCTCGGCCGCGGTGTTCGACGCCGACGGCGAGATGGTGGCCCAGGCCGAGCACATCCCGGTGCACCTGGGCGCGATGCCCGCCAGCGTCCGCGCGGTGCTGGACACCTGCGGTCGGCTCGAGCCGGGTGCGCAGGTGTGCGTCAACGACCCGTACCTGGGCGGGACCCACCTGCCGGACCTGACGATCGTCGCCGCGGTCGGTGACGGCGACCGGTTGCTGGGTTACGTGGCCAACCGCGCGCACCACGCCGACGTCGGCGGGGCGGCACCGGGTTCGATGCCCGCGTCGGCCACCGAGATCGCGATGGAGGGCGTGCGGATCCCACCGGTGCGCATCGCCGACGCCGACGGCGAGCGCGAGGACGTGGTCCGGCTGATCGCGGCCAATTCCCGCACTCCCGGTGAACGGCGCGGTGACCTGCGCGCCCAGTTCGCCGCCAACCACGTCGGCGCGGTGCGGATGCGCGAACTCGCCGAGCGGATGGGCTCGGAGCGGCTGCGCGCGGCTATGTCGGCGGTGTGCGACTACTCCGACCGCCGGGTGCGGGCGGCGATCCGCGAGATCCCCGACGGCTGCTACCGCAACGAGGACGTGCTGGAGATCGGCGACGGCGTGCCGATCCGGGCGGCGGTGACCGTCGCCGGCGACGAGGTGGCGATCGACTTCGACGGCACCGCCGACCAGATCCCGGTGAACTGCAACGCGGTGTTCGCGGTGACGCTGTCGGCGTCGATGTTCGTCCTGCGGATGCTCACCGATCCCGACGCACCGCCCAACGCCGGGTGCTACCGGACGTTGCGCGTGACCGCGCCCGAGGGCACCGTGGTCAACCCCGTGTTCCCGGCGCCGACTGCGGCGGGCAACGTCGAGACCAGCCAGCGCATCGTGGACGTCCTGCTCGGCGCGTTCGCCCAGGCGATCCCCGACCGCGTGCCGGCAGCGGGCCAGGGAACGATGAACAACCTGCTCATCGGCGGTAGCGAACCGGCGTTCAGCTACTACGAGACGCTCGGCGGCGGTGAGGGCGGAACCCCCGACCGGGCCGGCATGTCCGGGGTGCACACCGGCATGACCAACACGCAGAACACCCCGGCCGAGGCGGTGGAGCTCGGCTACCCGCTGCGGGTCTGGCGCTACGAGTTGCGCCCGTCCTCGGGCGGCGCTGGGCACCACCCCGGCGGCGAAGGCCTGGTGCGCGAGATCGAAGCCCTGGCCGACTGCACCTTGACGATCCAGTCCGAGCGCCGCAGCCACGCGCCTCCGGGCGCCCGGGGCGGCCTGCCCGGCGAGGTGGGCCGCAACGTCCTCGTCCGCGCCGACGGCGCTGAGCAGGAACTCCCGGCGAAGGGCACCTGGCCGCTGCGCCGAGGAGACCGGATCCGCATCGAAACCCCAGGTGGCGGGGGCTGGGGAAAGCCGGCGGGAGAGTTACGCTGAAGCTGCGGACCGGGCGCTCCGCGCTGGCACGTGGAGCATTCGCACCCCCGGCCCACGGAGCCTCCGACCCACGCGGCCGGAGGCTTCCCACGTCGGTGCGAGGCAGTCCCTCAGGATCCGAACGCCGGGAGCGGCGCCTCGGCGAGGAGCGCGTGCACCGCTTCCTTGGCCCGGGTGGGGGTTCTGTCGGTCCGCCACCACAAAGCGACTTCACGTCCCCGAACGGCGTCGGCGATCGGGACGACGTGGACGCCTTCGGTGTTCGCCATCAGCATCGCCAGGGCGTTGGTCACGCCGACCGCGATTCCCCGGCGCGCCAGGGCGATCAGGGTCTGCGGTTGGTTGGTGCGGAACACGACGTCGGGCACCAGACCGGCCTGCTCGAAGGCCATCGCCGTCTCGACGTTGTCGTTGCCGCGGCCGGTGTTGTCCCCCACCGTGATCAGTTGCCGGCAGGCCAGCTCCGCCAACCGCAGCGGGCCTGCCGGGGCCTCCTCGTCGGGCACGACCGCCACCAGTGGTTCCTGCCAGAGCGTTCGGCAGGTGAACGCGTCGCTGGTCGGCGCGGGCAGCACCGGGCGGACGGCGAGATCGACGTCGCCGGAGAGCAGCGCCGCCTCCAGTTCCAGCGTCGTGCCCTCCCACAGCACCAGCTCGACACCGGGGTACCGCAGCGCGCTCTGCTCCAGCAGGAACGGGAACAGGTGCGCCGCCGCGCTGGGGTAGGCGCCCAAGCGCACCTTCCCGCACACCCGCTGCGCGGCGCGCGACGCGTTGTCGCTGGCCGCCTGGAGGTGCTGCAGCATGCCGCGGGCGTGCGGCAGCAGCTCGCGGCCTTCGGCGGTGAGCTCGACCGGGGTGCAGGCGCGGTCGAACAACCGCACGCCCAGCGCTCGTTCCAGTTCGGCGACGTGGGTGCTGATCCTCGACTGCGACCGGTACAGGGCGTGCGCCGCGGCCGAGAACCCGCCGTTCTCCACCACGGAGACGAAGCTGATGAACCAGTCCAGGCGGAAGCGGTACGCCTCCGCCGCCTTCACCGCGACCACCCCGCGTCGTCCATGCCACCACCTGTCCGGTCCGCCGCACCCGACAGATGATCTCGGTCAGCCGAACAACTTGTCCAGCTGCTGGTGCGCGGTCAGCACCGCGAGCACGCCGAACAGCAGGATCGACCAGATCAGCGCCGCCATCCGGTAGCCGCGGATGCGGATCGGGCCGGGCAGCATCTTCCGGTTGATCGCGATCAGCAGACCGGAGTAGATGAACATCATCGTCCCGCCGGTGCAGGCCGCGATCGTGGCCAGCAGCAGCGGCTGGCCGAGACCGGCGAGGACCACCACGATGCCGATCAGCACCAGACCCCACACCAGCACCGCGTAGAGCAGGCTCTCCGAGACCTTCGGGAAGTAGGTCGTCTTCAGCACGTCGGCGGCCAGCCGGCTGGTGTAGTCGACGATGCCCAGCGCCGCGGCGAACAGCGAGAACGCGCCCACGATCCAGAAGAAGTAGCCGAACCAGCCGCCAGCCGCGGCCATCATCGCCTCGCCCTCGACGCGCAGGAACGACACGTCGTTGGACACCTCGCCGGAGCCGAAGACGGTCGCGTACGCCAGCAGCGACATGAACATGATGGACAGGAACGTGATGGCCACGAAGGTCCACGCCTGCTCCTTGTTGGCGAAGCGCCACCACGCCCGCCAGCGGCCCAGGTTCTCCTCGGTGGCCGGGAAGATGAACCCGGCCTGGCCGCGCGCTTCGGTCTCCCCGGTCAGCGGCGAGACGATCTTGGGCACGTAGCGGCCCATGCCGAAGCCCTTGTCCCGGATCCAGTTGCTCTGCACCAGGTTCTGGCCGCCACCGGCGCCGGCGAAGGCCAGCGCGCCCATCAGCACGGCGAAGCCCAGTTCCGCGGCCGGGAAGCGCGGTTCGGTGACGATCGAGGGCACCGCGCTCCAAGCGCTGGCGCCGATGACGGACACCGAGCCGATCACGATGAGCAGCAAGATCGCGGCCACCTTGACCATCTGCGCCCGTTCCAGCGCGGTGTAGACGGCGGGGGCCAGGGTGAGGATCAGCGCCACGACGACGAGGATCACCACCGACACCACTGCGACGTCGCCGCCGAAGGCGTAGGTGAACAGGGTCGCCGAGCTGGTCGCCCAGGCCGGCCACAGGTTCGCGAAGTAGGCCATCACCGCGAACACCAGGCCCCAGTGCTTCCACAACCGGCTGAACCCGGTGACCGCGGTTTCCCCGGTGGCCAGGGTGTAGCGCTCGATCTCCATGTTCAGGAAGTACTGGGTGAGCAGGCCGAGCAGCGCGGCCCACACGAAGGTCAGCCCGACCTGCGAGGTGATGTACGGGAAGAGGATGAACTCACCGCTGGCCAGCCCCACACCGGCGGCGACGATGCCGGGGCCGATCAGCCGCCACTGCTTGACCGGCGGTTCCGGCAGGTCGCGAACCTGCGGCCGCGGGATGTGCTTGTCCGGGAAGGCCTCCGCCGGATCGGTCCGGTTCGCTTCGACCATGCGCGTCCCCTCACCACGGGTGTCTGATGTGGACAGTTCCGGTCATCGGACCGGTTCGGCCTCGGGCATGCCGACGGGTTTGCCGACCAGGAACGCGTAGCTGAGCGCTGCGACGATGGCGATCCCGCTGGCCGCCAGCAGCGCGAGCACGAAGGATCCGGTCTCGTCGACGATGATCCCGGTGATCAGCGGGGCGAACGCACCGCCGAAGTAGCCGCCGAAGTTCTGCAGGCTGCCCAGCGACGCGGTGATCCGCTCGGCGCCGACGGTGGTGGCCAGCGACCAGGCACCGGCGCTGGCGTTGTTCATGAAGAACTGCGAGGCGGAGATGCACACCAGCGCGAGCGTGGTGCTCGGGGTGAGCGCCACCGGGATGGTGCACAGCCCGCCGAGCAGCAATCCGGCGCAGATCGGCACCTTGCGGGCGATCATGGTCGAAACCCCGCGCCGCACCAGCAGATCGCCGACGCCGCCACCGGAGAGCATGCCCAGCGTTCCGGCCAGGTAGGGCACGATGAGCGCCATGCCGGTGTCGGCCACGCTCAGCCCGCGCTCGCCTTCCAGGTAGGCCGGGAGCCAGGTCAGGTAGAGGTAGATGGAGTAGATGACGCCGGAGAAGCCGATCATCATGCCCCAGGTGCTGCGGTGCCGCAGCAGGCCGAGCCATTCGCGCAGCGACACCGGTTCCGGGGCGGGTTCGGGGTCGTCCAGCAACTGCTTGCGGTCCCGGTAGACGACGAACCAGATCAGCGCCAGCACGATCCCGGCGACGCCCGCGACCACGAACATCGTGCGCCACCCGTAGCTGAGCATCAGCCAGGTCAGCAGCGGCGGCGCGATGGCCGGGGCCAGCGTCGAAGCGGTGTTGAACAGCCCGATCGGCAGTCCGCGCGATTCGCGCGGGAACCAGTCGGCGACGACCTTGGCGCCACCGGGGAACGCCGGTGCTTCACCGATCCCCAGGAACAGGCGTCCGAACAGCATCTGCTTGAAGTTCGCGGCGAGCCCGCAGAAGGCCTGCGCGATCGACCACAGCAGCAGTCCGCCGCCGAGCACCTTCCGCGGCCCGAACCGGTCGAGCAACCCGCCCGCGGGCAGCTGGGCGAAGGCGTAGGCCCAGGAGAAGACCGACAGCAGCAGCCCCATCTCGGTGGGGCCGATGCCGAACTCGTCCTGGACGCTGTGGTTGGCGATGGCCAGCGTGCTCCGGTCGATGTAGTTGACGATGCCGATGAGCAGCAACATCACGAGCAGCAGGACGCGCATCCGGCGGATGCTCTGCGGTGGCTTCATTCGGTTCCCCCGGACGGCGGTGTCCTAGTAGGGCCAACGTGCCCGGACCCGACCGAGCCGCGGAGATCGCCCGCCGGATTCCGGCGCTTGACCATAAGCAGCCGTCACACCCCGGTGAAGCGCACTTTTCGCATACCTGCCATCCGCTCCGCGGATGACGCACCGCGCCTCACGGCGCTTCCGCGCTCCGCAGCCGCTCCGCTACCGCGTCCCGCTCGCGCTGCGCGCGCTCCCGGCGCTGCCGTGCGGCTTTCGCGCCGCGTCGGAGCTCGCGCTGCTCGCCCTCCGCCCGCTCCAGCGCGTCCCGGCGCTGCGCGAGCTGCTCCCGCAGCTCCTCGATCTCGTCGCGGAGCTCCTCGCACCGCTCCTCTGCTTCGCGCTCCGCGCGCTCAGCGGTCTCCAACGCGTCAGCGGCCTCGCCGAGCTGCGCTTCGCTACGCCGGAGCTCCTCCCGGAGCTCGGCAACCCGCGCCTTCCCAGCGCGCGCCTTCTCCGCGGGTTCCGCCTTCGCATTGCGCCGCATCGCAGCAACAGCGAGCTCATCGAGCCCGAACCCGCTGTACTCCAGGGGTTTCGACAGCGTCCCGGCTTGAACCTCGCGCCCGGCAACCGGATCGGAGAGCGCAGCGGTGAGAGTCTGCTCCACCTGCTGACGGGTCGGTTCGGTCAGCGGGTGCCCGCCCTCCGTCGCGAGGGCAGCCGCGAGGTCGGTCAGCTCCCGCAGAACGCGGGCCCGCTCACCGGCCAAGCCCCGGATGTCGTCGCCCCGCAGCTCGCGCTGAGCCGACCGCAACCGCTCCCCCAGCTCCAGCAGGACCGACAGCGCGTCAGGCTCGCGGACCGCCAGCAGGTTCACCGCCCACGCGGCAGCAGTGGGCTTGCGCAGCTTCTTGAGCGCAGCCGCGAGCTCTTCGTCGCCGCGCTCCTTGGCCGCAGCGGCTTCCCGGTCCCGCGCGGGGATGAACCCGGCCGGGTCGGCGGTGCACAGCTCACGGGCGACCTGCTCGAACTCCACCAGGTCAACGTGCCACGCCGGCCCGACGTGCGCGATGTCCGGGCGGGTCGCAGGCTGTGGGCATGAGCAGCTTGGAACGTCCTCGCGACGGTCGCATGATCGCCGGTGTGTGCCGCGGGATCGCCCACCGGTTCGGTTGGAGCGTCGGCCTGGTCCGCCTGGCTTTCGTGGTCTCCTGCGTCCTGCCTGGCCCGCAGGTCCTGTTCTACCTGTTCCTCTGGATCCTGATCCCCAGCGCCCCGTAGTCGCGCCCTGTGGCCCGGGTCATCCCCGCCGGTGGAATCCCGGCGCCCGGTGCGCGTTGACCACGGTGTGAGCTTGCGTCTTTCCGTGCTGGACCGCTCGCACGTCGGGCGGGGGCTGAGCCCGCAGCAGGCGTTGCGGGACACCGTCCGCTTCGCCCAGCAGGTCGAGGACCTCGGCTACCACCGGTTCTGGGTGGCCGAGCACCACAGCGTGCCCGGTGTCGCCGGGGCCGCGCCCACCGTGCTGGCGGCAGCCGTCGCCGCCGCGACCAGCCGGATCCGGGTCGGAACTGGTGGTGTCATGCTGCCCAACCACCAGCCGCTCGTGGTGGCCGAGCAGTTCGGCGTGCTCGGCTCGCTGTTCCCGGACCGCATCGACGTCGGTCTGGGCCGTTCGGTCGGCTTCACCGACGGCATCCGGCGCGCTCTGGGGCGGGGCAAGGAAGATGCGGACCGGTTCGGCGAGCAGCTCGCGGAACTGCTGACCTACCTGGACGGCCGGCAGAGCGCCGGCGTGCACGCCGTCCCGGCCGAAGGCCTGGATCTGCCGGTGTTCCTGCTCGCCACCGGTTCCGGCGCGAGCACCGCAGCGGAGTTCGGGTTGCCGCTGGTGATCGCCGCCGCGCACGGGGACGACCGGATGATCCGCACGATCGAGCAGTACCGAGCGGACTTCCGGCCATCGGCGCAGGCCAGCGAGCCGTACGTGGTCCTCGCCCGGTCGATCGCCGTCGCCGGCAGCACCGAGCGGGCGGAGCGGCTGCTCGTCCCCGAGGCGTGGGCGACGGCCTACTCCCGCACGCACGGCGAGTTCCCGCCGCTGGAGTCCCCGGAGCAGGTCCTGGCCCGGGAGATGTCCGACCGCCAGCGCGCCCAGTTCGAGCGCGCCCTGCGGGGTCACCTGTTCGGCACCCCGGACGAGGTCGCCGCCGGGTTGGCGGAACTGGTCGCGCGCACCGGCGCGGACGAAGTCCTGGTCACCACCACCGCCCACGATCCGGCCGACCGGCTCGACTCCTACCGCCTGCTCAGCGAGCTCAGTCCGGCGGGGTGATGCCGCGGCGGGCGTGACCGGGCGCGCGATCGGCGCGGTCGACCTGCCGCCGGTGGCTGGAGTCCAGCTGCCACGGCACGCTGACCACCAGCACGCCCGGCTCGAACCGCAGCCGCCAGGTCAGGCGCAGCGAGCTCTGGTTGTGCAGCAGGTTCTCCCACCAGCGCCCGGCCACGTACTCCGGGATGTAGACGCACACCAGGTCGCGGGGCCCGGCGCGGCGGATGCGCTTGATGTAGTCGATGACCGGCCGGGTGATCTCCCGGTACGGCGACTCCACGACCTTCAGCGGGGTCTCGATGCCCTGCCGGTCCCATTCCCGGCGCAGCACCTCGGTGTCCACCTCGTCGACGTTCACGGTGAGCGCGGTCAGCGTGTCCGGCCGGTTGGCGCGGGCGAACGCCAGGGCGCGCAGCGTCGGCTTGTGCAGCGTCGACACCAGCACGACCGAGTGCACCCGGCTGGGCAGGGCGACGTCGCCCGGTTCCGGCTCCAGTTCCCGGCGCACGTCGCCGTAGTAGCGGTGGATGCCGCGCATCAGTGCGAACAGCACCGGGATCGCGATCACGACGAGGTAGGCGCCGTGGGTGAACTTGGTCGCCAGCACCACCACCAGCACCGTCGCGGTCAGCACCGCGCCGACGGCGTTGATCAGCCGGTTGCCGTGGATGCGGTGGCGCTCGGCCGGGTCGGCGTCGGCCAGCGCGGTGTTCCAGTGCTTGACCATGCCGATCTGGCTGAGCGTGAACGAGGTGAACACCCCGATGATGTAGAGCTGGATCAGCGCCGTCACCGAGCCTTCGAACGCGGCGATGAGCGCGATCGCGACCAGCCCGAGCAGGACGATGCCGTTGGAGTGGGCCAACCGGTCACCGCGGGTGTGCAGCTGGCGCGGCAGGTAGCGGCGCTGGGCCAGCAGCGACGCCAGCGTCGGGAAGCCGTTGAACGCGGTGTTGGCGGCCAGCAGCAGGATCAGCGCGGCACCGGCCTGCACGACGTAGAACAGCACGCTGCCCGAGCCGAACACCGCTGCCGCCACCTGCGCGATGACGGTGCGCTGGCCGGTGCTGTGGCAGTCGGTGGGGAAGCCGATCAGGTCGCACGGGTCTTCGGCGACCCGCACCTGGGCGATCATCGACAGCGCGGTCACCCCGCTGAACAGGAAGATCGCCAGGATGCCCATGATCACCAGGGTCCGCCCCGCGTTGGCCGCCTTCGGCCGCTGGAACGCGGGCACCCCGTTGGAGATGGCTTCCACGCCGGTCAGCGCGGTGCAGCCGGAGGCGAACGCCCGCAGCAGCAGGAACACGAAGGCGACGCCGGTGATGTCCACCTCCTCCGGCCGGATCGTCCAGCCCGCGCTCTCCGCGACCGGCGGGTTCCCCGCGGCGAGCTGGACCAACCCGACCACGATGGTCAGTCCGAGCGCGACGACGAACAGGTAGGTGGGCACCGCGAAGGCCCGTCCCGATTCGCGCGCGCCGCGGAGGTTCATCGCCATGAGCAGCACCAGCACGCCGACCGCCAGCCACACCCGGTGCGGGTAGAGCTGCGGCACCGCCGACACGACGTTGTCGACCCCGGCGGCGACCGACACCGCCACCGTCATCACGTAGTCGACCATCAGCGCCGCGGCCACCACCAGGCTCGGGTCGCGGCCGAGGTTGCGCACCACGACCTCGTAGGAGCCGCCGCCGCTGGGGTAGGCGTGCACCACCTGCCGGTAGGAAGCGACGACCACCGCGAGCAGCACCACCACGGCCAGCGCCACCCACGGCGTCAGGTGCAGCAGCGCGATCCCGCCGATGGACAGGATCAGCAGGATCTCCTGCGTGGCGTAGGTGACCGAGGACAGCGCATCGCTGGCGAAGATCGGCAGCGCCAGCCGCTTCGGCAGCAGCGTCTCCGCGACCCGGTCGCTGCGCAACGGCCGACCGAGCAGCAAGCGCTTCAACAGGTTGACAGCCGAAGGCACCGCCCCAGCCTAGGTCGGCTCGGCGCAGCCCACCTGTTCAACCAGGCCCACCAGATCCGTCGCCGCAGACGCAGGTCACTTGCGTTCGAGGACCGCCTTGAGGAAGCGCTGGGTGCGGTCGTGCTGGGGGTTCTGGAAGATCGTCGAGGGCGGACCGGATTCGACGATCTGGCCGCCGTCGAACATCAGGACCCGGTCCGAGATCTCCTCGGCGAAGCGCATCTCGTGGGTCACCAGCAGCATCGTCATGGCCGTGGTGCGCGCGAGGTCGCGGATCACGTTCAGAACCTCGCCGATCAGCTCCGGGTCCAGCGCGGAGGTGACCTCGTCGAAGAGCATCACCTTCGGCCGCATCGCCAGCGCGCGGGCGATCGCGACGCGCTGCTGCTGACCGCCGGAGAGCTGCCCCGGCTTGTGCCCGAGGTGTTTTTCCAGGCCGACCAGCTGCAGCAGCTCGACCGCGCGCTGCTCGGCCTCATCCCGGCTCATGCCGAGCACCCGGACCGGCGACAGCATCACGTTGTTCAGCACGGTCATGTGCGGGAACAGGTTGAAGTGCTGGAACACCATCCCGATCTTGCGGCGGACGGCCGCTTGCCGCTTGGCGTCGACCACCGCACCTCCGCGGCGGTCCCACAGCGGCTCGCCGTCGACCGCGACCAGACCGGTGTCCGGTTCCTCCAACGTCATGAGCAGCCGCAGGATGGTGGTCTTCCCGGATCCGCTGGGCCCGATGATGGAGACCTTCTCCCCCGCCGCGACGCCGAGGTCGAGCTCGCGCAGCACCTGGTTGTCGCCGAAGGACTTCCCCACTCCGGAGAACGAGATCATCGGCTGGACGTCCTCATCTCGGATGGGCAAGGCGCAGCTCCAATCGTTTGATCAACTTCGCGGCCGGGAGGCTGACCGCCAGGAAGAGAAGTCCCGCGATGGTCAGCGGCTCCAGGTAGCGGTAGCTGCTGGAACCGATCGCGGTCGCGTGGTTGAGCAGTTCGAAAACCGTGATGGCGGCCAGGATCGCCGAATCCTTGAACATCTGCACCAGGTAGTTGCCCAGCGCCGGAACGACGTCGCGGATCGCCTGCGGCAGCACCACGAACCGCCACCGCTGCCAGCCGGACAGGCTCAGCGCGGTGCCCGCTTCCCACTGCCCCGCCGGCACGCACTGGATCCCGGCGCGGTACACCTCAGCGGTGTAGGCGCTGTAGTTGATGCCGATGACGATGATCCCGGTGATCAGCGGCGAGAACTTCACCCCCACCGTCGGCAGCACGTAGAAGGCGAAGTACGCCTGCACCAGCAGCGGCGTGCCCCGCACGAACAGCACGAAGAACCCGAAGATCCGCCCGAGCACCGGCACCTTCGAATACCGCACCACGGCCAGGACCAAGCCCAGCACGAGCGCGATCGCCATGCCGAGCAAGGTGATCTGCACGGTCACCAGCAGACCGTCCAAAAGGGACGGAACGATCCGCAACGCGAAATCCCAGTCCCAGATCATGAGCGAACCATCTCCCCAGATCGGAACATCCGGCGCAGCAAGGAATCCCGCGCCTCAGGTCGGGCTACGTCGAACCGGCGTTCCAGCCAGTCCGAACCCAGCGAGAGCAGGTACGCGACCAGGAAGTAGAGCACCAGGATGGTGCCGAACACCGCCGCCGTGGCCCCGGTGGTCGAGCGCACCCACTGGGCCCGGAAGGTCAGGTCCGCCACGGTCACCAGCGACACCAGCGAGGTGTTCTTCAGCAGGTCGACGAAGACGTTGCCGAACGGCGGGATCATCGCCGGAATCGCCTGCGGCAGGATCACGAACCGCATCCGCTGGTAGGGCGTCAGGCTCAGTGCGACCGCACCTTCCCGCTGGCCGCGAGGCAGGGCGTTGATCGCGCCGCGCACGATCTCCGCCCCGTAGGCACCCTCGTTGAGCCCGAGCGCCAGCACGGCCGCGGCGAACGGCACGAGCTGCACCCCGAAGAACGGCAGCGCGTAGAACAGCCAGAACAGCTGCACCAGCATCGACGTCCCGCGGAACACCTCGACGAACACCCCGGCGGGCAAGCGCACCCAGCGCCGCCGCGACATCCGGCACAACCCGGCGGCGAACGCGACCAGGACGGTGAACACCATCCCGGCCGCGGTCAGCGCCAACGTGATCAGCAGGCCTTCGAGCAGCAGCGGCAAGTACGGCAGAATCTGCGACATCGCCTCAGAACTCCGTCAGCCCGCCACCGAGCAGAGCTGGTCGCGAGTGACCTTTCTCGACGCGTCGGCGGAGAATCCCCACTTCGCGAGGATCTGGTCGAACTCCGGGCTCGCCTTCAGCGCGCGCAGCTGTTCGTCGTAGGCGTTCACCAGGTCCTGGTCTTCCATCCGGAAGCCGGCTCCCGAACCCGTCTGCTGCACGTCATCGATCGCGGGGGTGATCTCGATGCCGTCGGTCTACAGCGACTCCAGCGACAGGGTCGGCAGGAAGAACGCGTCGGCC
>NZ_JBEOVY010000053.1:0-29573 GCF_040295745.1 Saccharopolyspora sp. NPDC002686 | reverse complement strand
AGACGAGCTTCTGGACGCCGTTGGAGTAGGCGGTGCTCTCGACGAGCTCGAGGTTCTGCTTGTCCTTGTCGGTGTCGCTGAAGAGCTTCTTGCCCGCGCCGAGCAGGACCGGGAAGAGCAGCAGGTGGTAGCGGTCGATCAGGCCCGCGTCGGAGAGGTCGCGGATCAGGGTGGCGCTGCCGGCGATGATGATCGGGCCGCCCTCGGTCTCCTTGAGCGCGGCGACGTCGTCCAGCGAGCGCAGGACGGTGATCTCGCCCCAGTTGTCCACCAGGTCCTCGTCCTGGAGCGTGGTGGAGACGACGTACTTCGGCATCACCTTGTAGCGGGGGAACTCGTCGGTCATGTCCGGCCACACCGGGGAGAACGCCTCGTAGCTGACCCGGCCCATCATCAGGGCGGTGGCTTCTTCCTGCTCACGTCCCTTGAGCTCGAAGACGGCTTCGTCGAACGCGATGTCCTTGAAGGTCCAGCCCGCGTTGCGGTAGCCCGGCTCCCCGCCGGGGGCCTCGACGACGCCGTCCAGCGAGACGAAGGCACTGGCGATCAGGGTGCGCATGTGGTGCTCCTAGGTTGTTCCGGCTTGCTCCCACCAACGCATCGAACGGGAACCGCCGGGATCGACACCTCGTGCCGAAAAAATTTCGATGATCTGATCCTGCCAGGTCAGAGCGGATTTCCGGGGATCACGGCGCCGGCGAGTGGTTCGCGGCCGGCATGCCGTGTTCACCTCGCTGGTCGGTCGGTGGCCCTAGAGTGCTCGCTCGTGGCTGAACCTTCCTCGTACCTCGAAACAACGGCGGGCGCCTACGATTCCGTTGCCGTCCTCTACGCCGAGCTCTTCCGCGATTCGCTCGACGGGTTCCCGCTGGACCGGGCCGTGATCGCCGCGTTCGCCGAGCTCGCTCGGAACTCGGGCGCCGGACCCGTCGCGGAGCTGGGGTGCGGGCCCGGATTCCTGACCGCGCACTTGCGGGACCTGGGGCTGGACGTCTTCGGCGTCGACCTGTCACCGGTGATGATCGACCTGGCCCGCGAGGCGCACCCGGACCTGCGGTTCGAGGTCGGTTCCATGGACGGCCTGGACATCGCCGACGGCGCGCTGCGGGGCATCCTGTCCTGGTTCTCGGTCATCCACGCGCCGCCCCAGGAGATCCCCACGTACTTCTCCGAGTTCCAGCGGGTGCTCGAGCCCGGCGGCCACCTCCTGCTCGGCTTCTTCGAGTCGGAGGACGGGCTGGTCGAGGCGTTCGACCACAAGGTGACGACCGCCTACCGGTGGCCGATCGACGACCTCGCGGAACTGGCGCGCAAGGCCGGGTTCGTCGAGGTCGGGCGGATGCTGCGCGAGCCGCACGAGGACGAGCGGCCGGTCCGCCACGGCCACCTGCTGATGCGCAAGGGCTGATCACCAGCGGAAACCCGTACTTCGGGGCGATGGCGCGGGAGCATGATGATCGGGGAACCGAGAGGAGAGCTGTCGTGGAGCGAGTTGCGCCGCCGGTCGTCGGCGATGAGCGCGAGATGTTGCGGGGGCACTTGGACTTCCACCGCGCCACGCTGGCGATGAAGTGCGCGGACCTCGGGGACGACGAGCTGCGGCGGCAGGCGATGCCCCCGTCGACGTTGTCGCTGCTCGGGCTGGTCCGGCACATGGCCGAGGTGGAGTGGGCGTGGTTCCGGCGGACCATCGGCGAGGAGCACGACCTCCCGCTGGTGTGGTCCGACGACGGCGACTTCCAGGCCGCCTACGACGCGAGCGGATCCAGCCGCGAGGAGGCGTTCTCCGCCTGGCAGAACGAGATCGAGCACGCGCGCAGGATCGAGCGCGAGGCCGAATCGCTGGACGTGACCGTGCACAACGCCCGGTGGGGCAAGGACGTCTCGCTGCGGATGGTGATGCTGCACCTGGTCCACGAGTACGCCCGCCACAACGGGCATGCGGACCTGCTCCGCGAAGCCATCGACGGAACCGTCGGCGTGTGAGCCGGTCAGGCTTCGGCGAGGGTTGCGGCGAAGGCCCGCAGCTGCGACGTTTCCGCTGCTCGCGGGTAGGTCAGGCCGAGCGTTGACGGCGGCAGCCCGGTCACCGGGACGAAGCGGATGTCCCGGCGGGCGTGGTGCTGGGCCGTGGGGCCGCAGAGCAGCATCGCGCCCTGGCCCGCGGCTGTGCGGGTGATGGCCTCTTGCAGCGTGGTGACCGTGCTGGCGCGGGGGATCGGCCTGCCCGACGGGGTGCGCGGTGGTGTTTGGGCGTCCTGCCAGTAGGTCGGGGCCGGCGACGCCGGGGCGATCAGGTGGAGGTCCGCCAGGTCTTCGGCCGACACCTCGTCGCGGTCGGCGAAGGCATGCTGGGCCGAGATCGCGATGTGCTGCTGCTCGGCGGGGAACGTCGCCGCCACCAGCAGGTCCGGCTCCTCCACCGGCAGCAGCACGATCGCCGCGTCCACCTCGCCGCGGCGCAGGGCGCTGAACGGGTCGTTGAGCGGCAGCTCGGTGAGCTCGGTCGTGCAGCTGGGGAAGCGGGACTCGAAGGTGCGGATCGCCGAGACCACGCACTCGTCGGCCGGACCCTGGAAGCCGAGCCGAAGCACGCCCGTCACCCCGCGAGCTTCCGCGCGGGCCTGCTCGACGACCGCGCTGAGCTGCGCATATGCGGGCTGCAGCGAGTCGCGGAAGCGTTCGCCGAGCGGGGTCAGGGCGACCCGGCGGTTGGTGCGTTCGACCAGGCGGGCGCCGATCCGGCGTTCCAGCGAGCGCAGCAGCTGGCTCACCCTGCCCTGCGAGACGTAGAGGCGTTCGCCGGTGCGGCCGAAGTGCAGTTCTTCGGCGAGCACCAGGAAGCACTCCAGCTCGCGCGTTTCCAAGCCGGCCATCCGCCCTCCCTCGATGAGCCCCGCTAATCAAAGGATGACGACAACGCCGTTGTTCCCGGTCAGCGCCCCGTCGAGGCTGTGATCATGACTACCACCGACCTCACGACCCGATGGCCCGCGGTGCTCGCCGTGGCCGCGGCGACGTTCTCCGTCGTCACGGCCGAGATGCTGCCGGTGGGCCTGCTGACCCCGATGGCCGCCGAACTGGGGGTGTCGGAGGGGCTCGCCGGGCTCACCATGACCGTGCCCGGGCTGCTGGCCGCTCTCGCAGCACCGCTGGTCCCGGTCGCCGCGGGCCGGATGGACCGCCGGTGGCTGCTGGCCGGTCTGGTGGCGCTGCTGGCCGCGGCGAACCTGGTGTCGGCGGTCTCGCCGAACCTGGCGCTGATGGTCGGTGCGCGAGTGCTGGTCGGGGTCGCCATCGGCGGTGTGTGGGCGATCGCGGCTGGACTGGGCGGACGCCTCGTGCCGCAGGAGTCCGCCGGGACCGCGACCTCGGTGATCTTCAGCGGGATCGCGATCGCCTCGGTCCTCGGCGTGCCGGCCGGCACCTTCGTCGGCGAGTTCGGCGGCTGGCGCACGTCGTTCGCGGTGCTGGGAGTCCTCGCGCTGCTGGTCGCGGGGCTGCTCGCCGTGCTGCTCCCGCCGTTGCCCGCGGAGGAGGCGATGCGGCTCGGCACGGTGCGCGACGTGGCCCGCGGCCGAGCGGTCCGAAGTGGACTCCTGGTGGTGCTGTTCCTGGTGTCCGGCCACTTCGCCGCCTACACCTACGTGCGCCCGATCCTCGAGTCCATTGTGGACGCCAAGCTGATCGGTGCGTTGCTGCTGGCGTACGGCTTGGCCGGTGTGGTGGGGAACTTCCTCGGCGGGGCGTCTGCTGCGAAGCAGCCCCGGCACACGCTGATGGTGATCGCTGCGGTGCTCCCGGCCGCGGTCGTGGCCTTGGTCCTGCCGATCGGTCCGCTCGGCGCAGTCCTGGTCCTGCTCGTCTGGGGTCTGGCCTACGGCGGGGTCTCGGTCAGCACGCAGACCTGGCTGCTCACCGCCGCGCCGCAGTCCCGAGAAGCGGCATCAGCCCTGTTCGTCTCGGCGTTCAACATCGCGATCTCGCTCGGTGCCTTCCTCGGCGGACGAGCGGTGGACGCGATCTCCCCGACGGTGGCCTTCAGCCTCGGCGCCCTGCTCGCACTGGCCGCGCTCGCCACGATCACAGCCGCGCGAACCCGCACCGCCAGCTGAACGGTCTCGTGAGCACTTTGTGGTGCTATAACGCCACAAAGTGCTCACGAACGTTCCGGACCGGGCAACCCGAAGGCTTCACGACGCGACGCGGGCGAGCAGCTTCCCCAGGTGAGCGCGGGCCGCTCGCTCGTGAGTGCTTTGGGGTGTCATAGCGCCCCAAAGCACTCACGAAGCTGGGGCGGTCACAGGCTGGCGTAGATGTCGTTGTAGAGGGCGAGGGATCGGGACTGGAGGTTCGCCGGGTCTTGGCCGGCGAAGCGGGTCGGGGCGAGGGTGTGGAGGTCCGGGAAGCGGGGTTCGGCTCCGAGGAGCTGGTCGACCAGGGCTCGGGCCGCGCCGCCCGCCGCCGTCACCCAGATCGCCACCGCCGACCACAGGCCCGGGACGTGCGGGACCGGACCGAGGAAGGGGAGGTTGTCCGGGGTCGTGGCGAACACGCCGTTGAGGCGTTCCGCCAGGTCGAACGGGGTGGGGAGCAGCTGCATCGCGCGCCGGACCGGGTCGTCGAACAGCTCGCCCGGCCACGGTTGTTCCGCGTTGCGGCCGAGCTCGTCCAGCGGGACGGGCTGCGGGGCGTGGTCGTAGGTGCCCAGGCCCAGCCGTCCGCCGTGGTCGCGGGCGTAGACGTGGTGCTCCGGCCAGCGCACGAACGGCGTTGCCGGGCCGGAGGCGCGCTCGGGGCCGTAGACGTAGGGGTGCGCCACGGGCGTCAGCGGGAGCTGCACGTCGACCAGCGAAGCGACCACCGGGCCCCAGATCCCGCTGGCCAGCACCACGTCGTCAGCCGGGTAGGTCTCGGTTCCGGTGCGGACCGCGGCCACCCGGTCCCCGCGCAGGTCGATGCCGACGACAGCCGCGTCCGCGACGAACTGCGCGCTGCTGCGCTCGCGCAGAGCTGCGGTGATCACCCCGGCGCGCGCCGTTCCGTCGGCGGGGAAGTGCAGGCCCGCCCGGCAGCGCGCGGGGTTGATCAGATCCGGTGCCAGCCACGCGGTTTCCGCGGCGTCCAGCAGCCGGTGGGGAAGTCCTGCGGCAGCCGCGAGCTCGGCTCGTTCCGCCAGCTTCTCCGCCGCTTCGGGGCTGTCCGCGACCTCCACGCCGCCGACCCGGTCGAAGCCCCGGGTGCCGTCCAGCTCCAGGTCGTCGTAGAGCTCCGCGCTCGCCCGCGCCAGCTCGGTCAGAACCGGAACCTCGTTGAGCAGCCCCACGAAACCGGGCGCGTGGCCGGTCGAACCCGCCAGCCGACCCGCGGGGCCTTGGTCCAGCACCGTGACGGAGACGTCGTCGGGCAGCAGAGCCGCGATCGACGACCCGACGATGCCGCCGCCGATCACCACGATCTTCCTGCGCATCCCCACAACCTAGTGCGGAAGTCCGCGCGGCTGCGGCGAAGTCCAGATGCTGGGTCAGCTGCGCACGGCGCGCAGGGCGCCGGGGCCGCGGCCGTTCAGGCGGTCGAGGGCCTGCGAGGTGGCTTCGTCGTGGGGCACGTAGACGATCAGGCGTTGGACGTCGATCTCGGTGAGGTCCATGACCTCGAAGTCCAGTCGCAGCTCGCCGACCTCGGGGTGCCGCCACCGCTCCGTCCCGTGGCGCACCACCGGGGTCGCCGGCCGGCGGAACCGGTTGGTGAACTCGGCGCCGACCGCGGACAACTCCGCGACGAGCTGAGCGGAATGCGGATCTTGCTCGTGGGAACCGAGCTTGAGCTGGTTGACGTGCACGTCCGCGAGCTGTTCCCAGTCCGGGTGGGCGGCGCGGGCGCGGGAGTCGGTGAGCACGAAGCGCGGCAGGTTCGGCGGATCACCGTCCAGGACGCCGAGCGGGCCCGCGAGCTGCTGGTAGGCGGTGGTGTGCGCGAGCACGTCGCCGATCCGGTTGACCACCAGCGCCGGGTTCGGTTCGAGGCGGTCGAGGACCGCCCGCACCCCGGGCCGGATCTGCTGCACCGGTGGTTCGGCGGCCGCCGGGCAGAGCGCGGTCGGCTTGTTGTGCCCGAGGATCAGCCACAGCTGCTCGCGGTCCCCCGGCGACAGCTGCAGCGCTCCCACCAGGGCGCCCAGGACTTCCGCGGACGGGTGGCGGTCGCGGCCCTGCTCCAGCCTGGTCAGGTACTCGACGCTGATCCCGGCCAGCATCGCGAGCTCGGAGCGCCGCAGCCCGGGCGTGCGCCGCCGCGGGCCGGCGGGCAGGCCCACGTCCGCCGGACGCACCGCTTCGCGGCGGGACCGCAGGAAGTTGCCGAACTCGTTGTCGCTCACGACGCGAACCTAGCGCGTTCCGCGGGGCTCAGGGTGTCCCTCGTGGGGCCAGTCTCAGCGCGGCCTCCCCAACCCCGATCGCGGGCCGCAGGGTTGTGGGCATGACCAGAACCAATGCACTCCCGCTCGTCGCCGGACGTTGGGCGATCGACCCGCTGCACTCCTCGGTCGGCTTCGCGATCCGCCACCTCGGGGTGTCGAAGGTGCGCGGCCGGTTCAGCGCGTTCGACGCCGAGCTCGTGGTCGGGGAGGGGCTCGAGGACAGCTCGATCAGCGCGAACGTCGAGATCGGCTCCATCGACACCGGCAACGCCGACCGCGACGCGCACGTGCTCGCCGCCGACCTGCTCGACGTCGAGAAGCGCCCGACCATGACCTTCCGCTCCACCCGGATCAGCGGCGAGGGCGAGGACTGGACCCTCGACGGCGAGCTCACCATCGGATCGGTGACCCGCCCGGTCGGCTTCGCCGTCGAGTTCGGCGGCGTCCAGGACGTCTTCGACGGCAGCCGCCACGCGGGCTTCGACGCCACCGCCCAGATCCGCCGCAGCGACTTCGGCATCGACTTCGGCCCCGCCGAGGCCCTGCTCGGCGACGTGATCAAGATCCAGCTCGACGTCCAGTTCGTCGAACCGAAGTCCTGACGCAAATTCAATGGAAATCAGACCTCGAATTTCCATTGAATTTGCGGGAGTTCTGCGGAGCGACCCGGGTCAGAGCTCGGTGAGGGCTCGGGTGAAGTCCGCGATGAGGTCCTCGGTGTTCTCGATGCCGACGCTGATGCGGACCAGGTCGTCGGTGATGCCGAGGGCTTCGCGGTCCGCGCGGCTCATGCCCGCGTGCGAGGTCACCGCCGGGCGCGTGATCAGGGACTCCACGCCGCCGAGACTCGGTGCGTCGTAAGGGATTTCGAGCGCATCGATCAGGGACTGGGCCGCTGGTGCGCCGCCGGTGAGGCGGAGGCTGAGCATTCCGCCGAAGCCGGTGAACAGCTCCGCGGCGTGCTCGTGGTCCGGGTGCGCCGGCAGTCCGGGGTAGTTCACCTCGCTGATTTCCGGTCGTGCGGCGAGGAATTCGGCCAGCCGCTGGGCGCTGGCGTTCTGCGCTCCGACGCGCAGCGCCAGCGTCTTCAGGCCGCGGGCCAGCAGGAATCCGGCGTGCGGGTCGAGGCTCCCGCCGAAGTGGTTCAACGTGGTGCGGACGCGTTCCACGTGTTCCGCGCGGCCGATGACGGCGCCCGCGACGATGTCGGAGTGGCCGTTGAGGTACTTCGTCGCGCTGTGCAGGGAGAGGTCGAAGCCGAGCTCGGCCGGGCGGAAGTTGACCGGCGTGGCGAAGGTGTTGTCGATCAGGCTCACCAGGCCGTTGCGCCGCGCGAACTCCACCACCTCGCGCAGCTTCCCGACGCGCATGAGCGGATTCGCGATGCTCTCCACCAGGATCGCCTTGGTGCCGGGCGCCGCTTCCCAGGTGTCCGGGCGCTGCGGGTCGATGAACGTGACCTCCCAGCCGAAGTCGGCGGCGTGCTCGGTCAGGAAGTCGTGCGTGCCGCCGTAGAGGCAGTTGCCGACGAGCAGGTGGTCCCCGGTGCGCAGGACGCTGTGCAGGGCGGTGGTGATCGCGGCCATGCCGGACGTGGTCGCCAGCCCGGCTTCGGCGCCTTCCAGCGCGGCGAGCTTGTCGTGCAGGTACGCCTGGGACGGCGTGGAGTTCAGCCGGATGTAGGGCAGGTCGTGGTAGTCGGTGCCGGGCGGCACGGAGTAGACCGTGCTCTGGTAGATCGGGAACACCACCGCGCCCTCCGGGCCCGGGCGCCGTTCGCCGCCGTGCACCGCCACCGTCTCGATCCGCGCCATCGCAACCTCCATCGGGATGGTCCCGTTCCGCCGTCACACTAGGTTCGCGGTCACCGGGGCGGAAGCCGCTGATCCCGCGATCGCTCACCGCAACCAGGCCGCCCTACCGTCACCCGGACGAGTGGATCTTGGGGTCGAGGTCCGGGATTGCGGCGGATCGGCGTCGATCGCGGCGCCACGCCGGGACGATGATCACTCGATCAGGTGGACTTTGCCGAGTTGGAGGGGTGAATCGGAGCCCTGCTGCCCGCTCGGCACCGTCCGTGAGGAGCCGAACGATCTTCGTATTCGACCCGGGTCCGGTTCACCGGGAATTGTGACCACTGTGGACCCAGGGTGTTCGGCGCGGTTTCTTGTGGCGGACTTCCGAAGTCCTCCGGTCGATGCGCGCAAAACCTTTCCCGCTCATGCCATCGGGCCATTCCGGAATGCATTCCCCGAGCGCCTCGGCTGGAATCTCCCCCGGGCCGCCCCGCGCCGGATCGAACGGCATTCGGCGCTTCTGCGGAATTCAGCCCGCCACCGCCCGGTGCGGCGGACGGCGGGGAGGAGTGGAATCCGATGGCAATTCGAGAGAAGACCGCGCTCGGCGGTCTCGCCGCGTTGTTCGCGACCAGCATCCTGTGCACCGCGACCGATCTGTCCGCCGCCATGACCGCGCCGCGTCCGGACCCCCGTCCCGCGGCCGACTTCGCCGCCGACATCGCTGCTCCGAGGCTTGCGCCGACCCCGGTGCACGACGAGGAGTGGGTGCCGCCGACCGAGGGCGAGATCAGCAGCGAATTCGGCGATCGATGGGGGACCACCCACAACGGGGTCGACATCGCCAACGACGAAGGAACCCCGATCCGGGCCGCTTCGGAAGGAGTGGTCATCGATTCCGGACCGGCGAGCGGATACGGCATGTGGATCAGGATCGAACACGACGGCGACGTCATTTCGACGTACGGGCACATCGACGCCGACTTCGCGGAAGTCGGGGAATCCGTGCGGGCCGGTGAGGTCATCGCGACGATGGGCAACCGCGGCCAATCCACCGGACCGCACCTGCACTTCCAGCTCGACGTCGCCGGACGACCGGTCGACCCGGTGCAGTTCTACGCCGACCGCTCCGCGGAATTGCTCGGCTGAAAAGCGTTCCCCGCGTCCGGACCCGGTTGGTCGTCGCGCGATCGGCGCTGCCACAGTGGCAGGCCCCGGAGCCGGTCGCGCCGCCCGACGGGCGGTACCCGCTGTTATCACTGCGGAGTATCGCGCGGCGAACGACCTCCGAACCCAGCGGCGATCACCCGGCGCAGCCGGAAGTGGTCCGGAAGGCCGAACTTGCCATCACCCTCCTGGCCGATTGTCGTGGTGCTCCGGTAGCTACTTCGATCGCATTAACGCGCTGGAAGGATAGTGATGGAGCGAGTGGACACGGCTGGGATCGTCGGCGGCGGAGTGCTCGCCGGGGACAACCGACCGGATGACTGGGAGCGCCGGATCGCGGAACGCTCCGAGCAGCTCTACCGCACCCGGATGGTCCAGCGGATGCTGCTGCTCTGGGCGGTGCCGGGCAACCTGCTGCTGGTGGTGCTCGGAGCGGTCGCGCTGGCGTTATGGGGGATCGCGGTACCCGCCGCGGTGGTGTTCGTGCTGGCGGTCGCCTCGATCGCGGTGGCGGCGAAGTTCGTCTACCAGCAGCACTTTAAGGTGCGCGCGGTGGAGACAGAACTGCGTGCGCTGGAGCACGGCCACCGCGAGCACCTGCTGGACGAACTGGGGAACGGGGACCTGCTGGGGGCGCACAAGCGCTACCGGGCGCAGCTGCCCGAGCTGGTCGAGCGCTACCGCGGCGAAGCGCGGCGCGACCGGTGGAAGGACAACGCCCTGCAGACGGTGGTGGTGGGCGGCTCGATAGTGGCCGCGACGGTTACCGCCACCGCGATGTCCATTGTGGATCTGCGCTGGGTGGCAGCGCTGCTGAGCCTGCTGGTCGCGGTGTCCGCGGCGTTTGCCGGGTACGCGAAGTACCGGGACCGCGCGCAGGCGCTGCAGCAGACCGCGGACTCCCTGGAGCGGGAGTACGAATCCGTGGAGCTGCGCGTCGGGCGGTACCGCCGGTTCGACAGCGAGCGCCAGGCGTACGCGGAGTTCGCCGACGCGGTGGACGCGCTGCGGGCCGAACAGGCGCGGCGGTTGCCGTCGGCAGCGACCGACGGGCCGAGCCAGTAGTCACGCCGGGCCTTTATCGCTCGAAAGTGGGGCGCATCGCCGGGAAATTGGTCACTGAACGTCTATGGTTCCCGCTCGCGTGATCGCTGGACAGTGGGAGCTGATTCGTCCGTAATCTCCGTTCGGACACAGGATCTCGGCCTGTGCGGAGAGGAGCATTGCGAGATGAAGCGCACCTTTGCGGCCGCGGCCGCTGTGCTGGCCGGTGGCGCCGGTGTCGTCGGATTCGCCGGTGTTGCGAGCGCGGAGGGAACCCCGCAGCTGCCCGCGGAGCTGCCGACGGACAACAACCTGGCGCAGACCACCTTCCACGCCGCGGGCACCGTGGCGTCCGCGCAGCAGACCGTCGGCGACGTGGTGCCGCTGGACGAGGAGCTCACCGGCCGCAGCGCCCTGGACGACCCGGCGCGGCTCACGAACGCCGTGACCGGTGGCATGCCCATCACCGAGCCGTTCAGCTTCCTGCCGAACAACGGCGGCCTGGGCGACCTCGCCGGCAAGTCCGGCACCGGCTCGCTCGACGCGATGAACGCCGGTCAGCTCCTGCCGCAGGGGCTGGGCGGACTGGTCGAGGGCGCCACCGGTGCCGTGCCGGTGGGCGGCGTCGTCCCGGTGGGCTGAGCAGGAGGCGGCTGGGCGGTTTCTCCGCTGCGGCGGTTGCGGTCGGCAGCGATCGACGGGTCGAGACAGTAGTCACGACAGGTCTACGTCGCTCGAAAGTGGGGCGTGAGACCGGGAAATCGGTGACCGAGTGTCTACATTTCCCACCTAAGTGATCGCTGAATAGTGGTGGTTGATCCTTCCGTAATCTCCGCCCGGGCACAGGATTTTCGGCCTGTGCAGAGAGGAGCATTGCGAGATGAAGCGCACCCTTACGGCCGCGGCCGCTGTGCTGGTCGGCGGCGCCGGTGCCGTCGGATTCGCCGGTGCTGCGAACGCCGAACCCGTTCCGATGCCGCCGGCGCCGGGGCAGCTGCCCGCCGAACTGCCCACGGACAACAACCTCGCGCAGACCGCGTTCCACGCTGCGGGGACGCTGCACTCCGCGCAGCAGACCGTCGGCGACGTGATCCCGCTGGACAAGCAGCTCACCGGTCGCAGCGGTGACCCGGTCGGCGACCTCACCGGCGGCCTCCTGGGCGGTCTGCCCGCCAAGGACCTGCTCGGCGGTCTCACCGGTGTGGCGGGCAAGTCCGGCGAGCAGTCCAACGCGGTGACCGGTCTGCCGGAGCAGCTGCTCGGCACCCTGCCGGTCGGCGACGTCGTCCCGGTCGCGCACACCATGCCCGTGGGCCGGAGCGGCGCCACCGACATGCTGCCGCCCGGCGTTGCGCCCTCGGTGGACCAGCTGAAGCCCACCACCAAGCCCGCGCAGCTGCCGCAGCAGCAGCTCCCGCAGGACGTGGACGTGGTCGGCGAGACGCTCAACGGTGTCGTGAACAGCACCCCGCTGGGCCGCGTCGGCGACCCGACCGAGGTCCTGGGCGGCGGCAGCGACGTCGTCGGCGGCCTCACCGGCAACCTGACCCAGGGCCTGCCGGTCGGCAAGGCGGCTCCGGGCGGTCTCCCGCTGGAGAAGGTCGACCCGGTGCTCCAGCAGGGGACCGAGCAGGTCGGCAACCTGGTCGCGCACGGCCCGCTCGGCGGCAACCAGCAGCTGGGCGGCTGATCCAGCACGGCGATCCGCCACGCCTCCGCCCGCGTCGGAGCGCTGAACTGCGAAGGGCGGCCCCTGAACCGCGCTGTCGGCGATCGGTAGCGCGGTCGTATGACCGGACCGGCGAGTGCGTAGCCGGTAGCGCCCCCGAATCAAGACTCGATGGCCCTCGCGAAACCCGCGGGGGCCATCGTCGTGCCCGCCCCCGTCGTGGGAGCGGAATCCGCCCAACGCTCGGTGTTCGGTTGGGCTGAACGCGTGAAGCGGCGCTGGGCCAAAAGGGTGGAGCGCCCCCGGCTCGCATCATGACCGGCGTTCTCGCGCATTTCCCCTCCGCGACGGGAGGGGACGCGATGTTGTGGTCGACGGTGGTGATCGCGGCGGGACTGGCGCTCGCCGCTCCGGGAATCCGCAGGTACTTGCGCCGACGCCGGGCGGTGTCCCGCGCGCGGACCGAACTGGCCTGGTTCTACCAGCAGCGGCCGCAGCGCGATCGGTTCACGCCGGGCAGCGGCAAGCACGCCTCGACGGTCCCGGTCGTCGTGCTGCGCCGCGTCGACGGCACCGCGCTGGGGAGGGTGCCCCGGCACCGGTGAGGCGGAAAAGGAAGTTGCTTCGCCTGTTCCAGCGGTGGATATTGGTCCTCGTCTACTAGTTGAGTGCTGCAAGCAAATATCTGGGGATGTCGGGGTGCCGCAGCGCTCCAGCCGGATTCGCACGCCGGCTCCGAACGAGGAGAACAGATGTCGGAAACGGCTGTGCCGTCAGCGCGGCCCGCGGCTTCCGCGCTCAGCCACCGCCAGATCCTGACCGTGCTCACCGGACTCCTGCTGGGGATGTTCATGGGCGCGCTCGACCAGACCATCGTCAGCTCCGCGATCCGGGTGATCGCCGACCAGCTGCACGGCCAGACCGCGCAGGCGTGGGTCACCACCGCCTACCTCATCGCCTCGACCATCACGACCCCGCTGTACGGCAAGCTCTCCGACATCTACGGCCGGAAACCGCTGTACCTGACCGCGATCTCGCTGTTCCTGGCCGGATCGCTGCTGTGCGGGATGGCTAACTCGATCTACGAGCTGGCCGCCTTCCGCGCGGTCCAGGGCCTCGGCGGCGGTGGCCTGATGTCGCTGGCGCTGACGATCATCTCGGACATGGTTCCGCCCCGGCAGCGCAGCCGCTACCAGGGCTACTTCATGGCGACCTTCGGCAGCGCCAGCGTGATCGGGCCGGTGGTCGGCGGGCTGTTCGCCGGCATGGACAGCTTCCTCGGCATCGACGGCTGGCGCTGGGTGTTCCTGGTGAACCTGCCGGTCGGGCTGGCCGCGCTGGCCGTCGTGACGAAGGTGCTCAACGTCGCCACCGAGCGCGTCCAGCACCGCATCGACTACCTGGGCGCGGCGGCGCTGGTCGTGCTTCTGGTGCCGCTGCTGACCGTCGCCGAGCAGGGGCGCGAGTGGGGTTGGCTGTCGCCGCTGTCGCTGACCATGTTCGGCGTCGGGGCGCTGGGCTTGGTGCTCTTCATGCTCGCCGAGCGGCGGATGGGGGCGGAGGCGCTGCTGCCGCTGCGGATGTTCCGGCTGCCGTCGTTCCGGATGGGCAACGTCCTCAACTTCCTGGTCGGCGTCGGCATGTTCGGCGGGCTGAGCTCGGTGCCGCTGTACCTGCAGATCGTCAAGGGCCTGAACCCGACCCAGGCCGGTCTGATGCTGCTGCCGATGACCGCCGGGATCATGATCGCCAGCGGAACGGTGGGGCAGCTGATCGCCCGCACCGGCCGGTTGAAGGTGTTCCCGATCATCGGCTCGGCGCTGATGGCCTGCTCGCTGTTCCTGTTCAGCCTGATCGAGGTGGACTCCTCGCTGGTCCAAGTGGGGGCGACGGCGCTGATGATGGGCGGCGGGCTCGGCATGCTGATGCAGACCCTGACCCTGGTGGTGCAGACCGACGCCACCCCGCGCGACCTGGGCGTGGCGACGGCGTCGGTGAACCTGTTCCGCCAGACCGGCGGCACGGTGGGCGCGGCGGCGTTCCTGTCGATCCTGTTCAGCACGGTCGGCGGCCGGATCGCGGACGCGATGCGGGCGGCGTCGTCCGCGCCGGACTTCGTCGCGGCGACGCAGGACCCGGCGGTCCGCGCGGATCCCGCGAACCAGGCCTTCCTGCAGGCGCTGCGCGACGGCCGGCCGATGGACCTGAACGACACGTCGTTCCTGCACCACCTGGACCCGCGCCTGGCCCACCCCGTCCTGGAGGGCTTCGCGAGCTCGATGAGCACGGTCTTCTTCACCGGTGGCTGCGTGGTGGTCGTGGCCTTCGCCCTGACCTGGTTCCTCAAGGACGTCCGCCTGGACTGACCCCCGCTCCACAGACTTGTCCACAGAACCCACCAGTTATCCCCAACCCTGTGGACAACTAAGCGATCAGTCCTATTTAGCCTGGTCAAAGCCCGTGAGTACTTTGGGTTGCTATAGCCCCCCAAAGTACTCACGGCCCCCGACCAGCCGAAACAAGCCATCGTCAGTCAAGCGGCGGAGCCGCTTCCAGCGGTAGACAGCTACCGCGAAGCATGGTCGGCACTGGACGGCAAGAGTCGCATGCGCCGTAGGCGCATAGCCCACCCTCGCAACCGGCACCGCCGCGGGTTCTCAGGGTTCGCCTGGCGAGGACGGCCCGACTGCCGTGTATTGGCATACATAAAGTCGGGCACCCGGAGTCCAGGCGGGCGCTGAGGTTCCGCTACCCGCACCGCCACGCAAAACGACCACCGGAATCAAGAGACCACGAAAAAGCCCTCCCACGCGCTGCTGCGGGGAGGGCTTGTTCTTGGTGCTGGGGTTCAGTGGCCGTGTTCCTTGGCCCGCTCGTAGGAGCGCTTGATCTCGGCTTCGGCCTCGACGCGGCCGACCCACGTCGCACCCTCCACGCTCTTGCCCGGCTCCAGATCCTTGTACACCTCGAAGAAGTGCTGGATCTCCAGCTTGTAGAACTCGGCGAGGTGGTGGATGTCGCGCAGGTGCTCCTGGCGCGGGTCGTCCGAGGGCACGCAGATGACCTTGTCGTCGCCGCCCTTCTCGTCCCGCATCCGGAACATGCCGATGGCGCGCGACTTGATCAGGCAGCCCGGGAAGGTCGGCTCCTGGACCAGCACCAGCGCGTCCAACGGGTCGCCGTCCTCGCCGAGGGTGTCCTCGATGAACCCGTAGTCGGCCGGGTACTGGGTGGCGGTGAACAGCGTCCGGTCGAGACGGATCCGTCCCGTCTCGTGGTCCACCTCGTACTTGTTCCGGTTCCCCTTGGGGATCTCGATCGTGACGTCGAAGTCCACGCGGTTCCTCACTCGTCTTGCGTCGGATGCAGCCGCCCGCTCCCGCGCGCGGCCACGTCTAGTGTGGACCACGGCAGCGCACCGAGCCCCACCGCAGTGCGGGAGCTCGCAATCTGGCAGTCTGGCCATCCGTCGAGGAGGAGCACGTGCCCGAACCCCAGAACAGCCGGGGTGAGGTGGCCGAATCCGACGCTGGGGCGTCGTCACCGGACAGCGAGAGCCAGAGCCGAACCGCTGCGCCGTCGCCGAACCGACCCGCGGAAGCCCCCGCCCCGGAGGCGTCGGACACCACCCCACCCGAGACCGACCGAACCGCGGATGGCAAAGCTGTGACCTCGGATGATGCCGAGAAGGCGACGGAGTCGACCGAGTCGGCGGACGACGCCGAGACCAAGCGCACGACCACCTCGTCGAAGCGCGTGTCGGGCGCGCTGGTCGACCCGGAACCCGAAGCTCCGGCGGAAGCCGAGACGGCTCGGTTGAAGACCGTCGAGAAGGCGGAGTCGAGCGGCGAACCGAGCGCATCGAAGCGCGTCGCGGGCAATCTCGAGGACGGCTCGGCTACCGACGACGCGGCTGATCAGGGTGACGTTGACGACTCGGCCGATCAGCCGGACGGCGACTCGGAGCCTGCTGCTGAGGACGACAGCGCGGCTGCCGAGACCGACGCTGCCGAGGCTGAAGCTGACGAGAAGTCCAGCGCTGCGGAGACTGAAGCCGACGAGAAGTCCGGCCCTGCGGAGACTGAAGCCGCTGACGAGAAGTCCGGGGCCGATGAGGCATCGGATGATGACGTCAGTGCTGATCAGGGCGCATCCGAGACGTCGGCGAGCGACGACGGCTCGACCGAGGAGCAGGGCACTCCGGAATCCGCTGATCAGGACGCTGCTCCCGACGAAGCCGACGGTGAGGCTGCTGCGGAGGAGACCGAAGCAGCGGATTCGACCGAATCCGACGCTGCTCAGGACGACAACACCGCCGATGAGCCGGAGTCCGCCCCGGCTGATCAGGACGGCGAGGAAGCCGCCGGGAGCGAGGCGGAAGAATCCTCCGGCGCTGAGAGCACGTCGGCTGAGAAGGAGTCCGACACCGCTTCGGAGTCCGAGGACGGCGATGCCGAGGGTGCAGTGACGTCCGGGGCTTCCGGGCGCGTCACCGGAACCGTTGACCTCAGCGACGAAGCGGACGCCGAGGCCTCCGCTGATGCGCAGGAGGAGTCGGCTGAGCAGGACGAATCCGCCGTCGACGAACCGTCCGACGACGCTGCCCCGGAAGCGGCGGACGACGAGGAACCGGCGGAGGAGCCCGCTGCCGAGTCGTCCTCCGGCGAAAAGGCGGACGAGGAGCCGGAGAACGCCGACGAGAAGTCCGATGACGCGGAGGGGGCGTCGTCGGAGGACGCCGAGCCGGCTCCGGACCAGCAGGAGTCGGCTGAGCAGTCGACCGCCGATGAGCAGGGTTCGGACACCGCTGACGGGCAGGAACCGTCCTGGCCGTCGGACGAATCGGCCCCTGCCGAGGAGCCCGAAGCCGAGAAGTCCGAGGACGACGCGGAAGCCGACGAGCAGTCGGAAGACGTCAAGTCGGAGGACGCGGAGAAAGACGGCTCCGACGAGAAGGGCGCCGAGCCGGAGAGCGCTGACGAGACGGACTCCGAGCCCGAGAGCGCTGAGAAGACGGACTCCGAGCCGGAGAGCTCCGAGGAGAAGCCGCCCGCTCCGGCCGCGCCGCCGGAGACCGCGGTCGAGCAGACCCAGCAGTTCCGGCCGATCACCGACGCGCCGCCGGTCGCCGGCGTCGAGCAGACGCAGCAGATCAGCCGGGTCGACGTCACCGGGCCGGTCGACAGCACGCAGAAGATCCCGCGCGTCCCCGGCGAGCGGCCGGTCGAGTCCACCCAGAAGATCGCCAAGATCCCCGCCGAGTCGGAGGTGGAGCGGACCACCCGCCTCGAGCTCTCCGACCTGCGCGCCCCGGCGGATCCGGGTCCGGCGACGCAGCGGATCCCGGTGGTGCCGCCGGTCGCACCGGCCGAGCAGACCCAGCAGTTCGCCCGCCCGGACTTCGACGCCCCGCGCACGGCGTCCGCCGCGGACTTTGCCGGCCTGAACGCCCCGACCGCGCCCACGAACGGCCTGGAGGTCCCGGCCGCTTCGCCGGAGGACTTCGCCGGTCTCACGGCCCCGCACGCCAAGCCGTCGCAGGGCCTGACCCCGCCCGCCGCTTCGCCCGACGACTTCGCCGGGATGACCGCGCCGCGGGCGGAGCCCGAGCGCATCGAGCCCACGGCTTCGCCGGAGGACTTCGCGGGCCTCACCGCACCGCGCGCCCAGCCGCAGCACATCGGGCCAGTCCCGGAGCCGCCGCGGGCCGCAGCGCCGCCGAAGCGGAGCCGCAAGGGCCTGATCGCGGTCGCGGCGGTGCTCGTCGTGCTGCTCGGCGCGGGCATCGGCTTCGGCCCGCAGGTGGTCGACGCGCTGATGAAGGCGCAGATCGCCGACGCGCCACCGCCGGTCCGGCTCAACCCGCAGATCAAGCCGCTCGGCCAGGACGCGCCGGAGCCCACAAGGTCCGGGCTCGACGCCGCGCTCGCCGGCCCGCTGGCCAACCCCGCGCTGGGCACCCTCGCTGGTGTCGTGAAGGACGCCCGGACCGGGCAGGTGCTGTGGGAGCGGAACACCGGCCAGGCACTCGTTCCGGCGTCGACCGGCAAGCTGCTCGCGATGAGCGCCGCGCTGCTCGTCCTCGACCACGACCAGCGGCTGACCACCAAGGTGGTGCGCGGCAGCCAGCCGGGCAGCGTGGTGCTGGTCGGCGGCGGTGACGTGACGCTGTCGACGCTGCCGCCCGGTCAGGAGTCGGTGTACCCCGGGGCCGCCCGGTTCGACGACCTGATCGACCAGGTGCGGGCCGCGACCGGCGGGAACGTGACGTCGGTGCAGGTCGACACCAGCCGGTACACCGGTCCGGCCCTCGCCCCGGGCTGGCTCCCGGAGGACGTGGGCATGGGCATGATGGCGCCGATGGAGCCGGTGATGCTCAACGGCGGCCGCAACGACCCGACCCAGGACTACAGCCCGCGCACCAACGAGCCGGCGATGCAGGCCGCGCAGCGGTTGGCCGACAAGCTCGGCGCGACGCAGGTCTCGAAGGGGTCGGCGCCGCCGAACGCGGAGGTCCTCGGCCACGTCGAGTCGCCGACGGTGCAGCAGATGGTCGACACCGCGATGCTGCACTCGGACAACATGCTCGCCGAGGTGCTCGCGCGCGAGGTGGCCGTCGCCACCGGCGCTGATCCGTCGTTCGAGGGGGCGACGAAGGCGGTGCACGACGTGCTGGCGAAGCACGGCTTCGACCTCAACGGCACCACCATGTCCGACGGCAGCGGGCTGTCGGTGCACGACAGGACCACGCCGAAGCTGCTCGGCGAGCTGCTGAGCTCGGCGACCACCACGGCCAGCCCGGAGGGCGGGCTGCCCCCGGACGCCGCGAAGCTGCGGGGCCTGCTGTCGGGCATGCCGATCGCGGGCGGCACCGGAAGCCTGCGGGACCGCTACACCGGCAGCGACGGCCGCGGCTGGGTGCGGGCGAAGACCGGCACCCTCGACGGGGTCAACAGCCTGGCGGGCACGGTCGTGACCAAGGACGGCAGGCTGCTGGTGTTCGCGCTGATGTCCAACGGCCCGAGCTCGGCCGAAGACGGCCGCCGAGCCCTGGACGGGGTCACCGGTGCGCTCCGTGAATGCGGCTGCGGCTGACTGCCCGAAAGTGAGGTATCAGCGGGCTCGGCAGGCGGGTACGGTCGGTCGTGTGAACGCGCGACCCTCCACCTTGCCCGTTTCCAACAGCTCGGCTGCGGAGCATCGGGCGCTGGACTGGAACGTCGCCGTCGCGACTGCGGTCCGGTTGATGAAGCCTGGTCCGGAGGTGCCGCGGGCGGAGGCCGAGCACGCGGTCCGCTCGTTGCGGCGGTTCAGCGTCGATGCCGAGAGCCACGTCCGCGAGCTGACCGGTCTCGGCCAGGACCTGCCGATCATCGCCGGTGACGTCGTGGACCGCCCGGCTTGGGTGCGCGGGGCCGCGCACGGCCTGGCCACCCTGACCGACGCCGCGCTGTCCTCCGCCGACGCCCGCATGCAGCGCGCCAGCGACCTGTTCGGCGGGTTGAGCGCGCGCGGCGCCGGGGTGCAGGCCGGGCTCGTGCTGGCCTACCTCGGCGGCAAGGTGCTGGGGCAGTTCGACCCGTACGGCGAGTCCGGAGTCGCCGGCCAGCGTGGCAGCCTGCTGCTGGTGGCGCCGAACATCGTCGCGGCGCAGCGCTCCCTCGGCGTTCCGGCCGATGACTTCTCGATGTGGGTGTGCCTGCACGAGTCCACGCACCGCCTGCAGTTCAACGCGGTCCCGTGGCTGCGCGAGCACTTCACCGAGAGCCTGGGCATCCTGCTCTCCGAGATGGAGGGCACCACCGGCGAGCTGCTGAGCAGGTTGCCGACGATCCTGCGGGAAGCCCGTGCGGCCCGCTCCAGTGATTCCAGCCCGGGCGTGCTCGGCGTGATCGAGCTGCTCCAGACGCCGCAGCAGCGGCTCGCGCTGGACCGGATCATCGCGATCTCCACGCTGCTGGAGGGCCACGCCGACCACGTGATGGACGCGGTGGGCCCGCAGGTGGTGCCGAGCGTGGCGACGATCCGCAACCGCTTCACCGAACGCCGCAAGGGCGGCGGCCTGCTGGACCGCCTGCTGCGCAGCCTCCTCGGCGTGGACGCCAAGATCCGCCAGTACGCCCAGGGCGCGGCGTTCACCCGCCACGTGGTGGACGAGGTCGGCATGACCGGCTTCAACGCGGTCTGGACCTCGCCGGACCACCTGCCGACCCGCGCCGAGATCAGCGACCCCGCCGCCTGGATCCGCCGGATCCACGGCTGACGCCGCCCGCTCCGCGGGTCCGTCGCCTCCGGCGGGAGAATGGCGGCGTGCCGCCGCCTCCCGCCGTCAGCGCCGTCCGAGGCGCCGTCCGGCGCTTGCTCGGCTCCGCCGAGGCCGCGCCGTTCCGGGGCGCTCCGCTGGTCGTCGCGTGCTCCGGCGGCGCCGACTCGCTGGCGCTCGCCGCTGCCGCCTCGCACGCCGCCCGCCACGCGGGCGTCCCGTTGCACGGCCTGGTGGTGGATCACGGGCTCCAGGTCGGCTCCGCCGACGTCGCCGCTCGCGCTGCCGAGCAGCTCACCGAGCTCGGTGCCGTCGCAGAGGTGATCGAGGTCGAGGTGGAGGGCTCCGGCGGTCCCGAGGCCGCCGCGCGTCGCGCGCGCTACCGGGCGCTGCGCGAACGGCGTCCGCCCGGTTCGCTCGTCCTGCTCGGGCACACCCTCGACGACCAGGCGGAAACCGTGCTGCTCGGGTTGGGGCGGGGTTCCGGGGCGCGATCGATCGCCGGGATGCGGCCGGTGGATCCGCCGTGGGCGCGGCCGTTCCTGGGCGTGCGGCGGGCGACCACCGAGGAGGTGTGCCGGGAGCTCGGGCTCGAACCCTGGCGGGATCCGCACAACGCAGATGCCCGGTTCACCCGTGTGCGGTTGCGCACAGAAGTTCTTCCGCTGATGGACGACGTCCTGCAAGGCGGCGTTCGCGAGGCGTTAACCCGGACCGCGCAGCAGCTGCGCGAGGACGCCGACGCGCTGGACGAGCTGGCCGCCGCCGAGCGCGGTCGGGTGGAGGTCGGTGATGGGCTGGATGCGTTGGCACTGCGGGAAATTCCGGCCGCGCTGCGCCGTCGCGTGGTGAAGGAGTGGCTGCTGGACCGGGGCGTCCCGGAGCTCACCGATGCGCACCTCCGGGCGGCCGACGCGCTGCTCACCGATTGGCGCGGACAGGGCGGGCCGAGGTTGCCGGGTGACTTTGTGCTTCGCCGTGCGCATGGCACGCTTCAAGTCGTAGCCGCGGGTCGCAAGCCGCCGAATGGCTGACGGGCGCCGCGTTGTCGAGACCGGGGCGTGCAGCGCCGGGGGAACTGTCTCATCGCCGAAGAGGGGAAGCCGGGCCGTGTACGACGGCGACATTGCGTCAGTGCTCATCAGCGAGCAGCAGATCAAGGACAAGGTCACCGAGCTGGCCAAGCAGGTCGACGAGGACTACCAGGACGTCGGTGGCGATCTGCTGCTGGTGGGAGTCCTCAAGGGCGCGGTCATGTTCATGACCGACTTCGCCCGGGCCCTGCCGCAGCCCGCCCAGCTCGAGTTCATGGCGGTCAGCTCGTACGGTTCCTCGACCTCGTCGTCCGGCGTGGTGCGGATCCTCAAGGACCTGGACCGCGACATCGCCAACCGGCACGTGCTGATCGTCGAGGACATCATCGATTCGGGTCTGACGCTGTCCTGGCTGCTCAAGAACCTGAGCTCGCGCAACCCCGCCTCCCTGGAGGTGTGCACGCTGCTGCGCAAGCCCGACGCGGTCCAGGTCGACCTGCCGGTCAAGTACGTCGGCTTCGACATCCCCAACGAGTTCGTCGTCGGCTACGGCCTCGACTACGCCGAGCGCTACCGAGACCTTCCTTACATCGGCTCGCTCGATCCCAAGGTCTACACCTCGGGCGTCTGACGCCTGGAACACGCCTGTCCGGTTCGCCCCTCCTGGCCCACGCGGGCGGGGCGACCGGATACGCTGTTCATCCTGTGTCGGGCGCGGCGTGGTCGGGCCCGCACATCGGCCGGTACGCTGGTCTGAAGGGGTTGACGGCCAGGGCTAACTGTGCCTGCCGAGCAGTCGTCGCCCGAAGTGACAGTCAGGGAGGGTCGAGGCCGCCCGTCGGCCGCAAGTGAATGGACCGAAAGCGCCTGCTCCGCAACCCGCTGCTGTGGATCCTCATCGCATTCTTGTTGATCTTGTCCTTCAACGTGCTCTTCGACGAGACGCGCGCCTACCGCGAAGTCTCCACGTCGCAGGCGCTCGAGCAGATCGCTCAGGGCAAGGTCAAGGAAGCGACGATCGAGGACAAGGAGCAGCGGGTCCGGCTGACCCTGAATGACGGCCAGAACTTCGACGGCAGCTCCCAGCTGATCGCGCAGTACCCGGCCGGGGCCACCGACCAGGTGGTCAACGAGATCCGCAACGCGCACGTCCCGACCTGGAACACCAAGGTCTCCCAGGACTCGTTCTGGGTGCAGATGCTGTTCTACCTGGTGCCCATCGGCCTGCTTGTGCTGCTGCTGATGTGGATGATGAACAACGTCCAGGGCGGCGGCAACCGCGTCCTGAACTTCGGCAAGTCCAAGGCCAAGCAGCTCACCAAGGACATGCCCAAGACGCTGTTCACCGACGTCGCGGGTGCCGACGAGGCCGTCGAGGAACTGCACGAGATCAAGGACTTCCTGCAGAACCCCGGCCGCTACCAGGCCCTCGGCGCGAAGATCCCGAAGGGCGTCCTGCTCTACGGCCCGCCCGGTACCGGTAAGACGCTGCTCGCGCGCGCTGTCGCCGGTGAGGCCGGCGTGCCGTTCTACTCGATCTCCGGTTCCGACTTCGTCGAGATGTTCGTCGGTGTCGGTGCCTCCCGCGTGCGCGATCTGTTCGAGCAGGCCAAGCAGAACGCGCCGTGCATCATCTTCGTCGACGAGATCGACGCGGTCGGCCGTCAGCGGGGCGCCGGTCTCGGCGGCGGTCACGACGAGCGGGAGCAGACCCTCAACCAGCTGCTGGTCGAGATGGACGGCTTCGACTCGCGCGGCGGCATCATCCTGATCGCCGCCACCAACCGCCCGGACATCCTGGACCCGGCGCTGCTGCGCCCGGGCCGCTTCGACCGGCAGATCCCGGTGTCCGCGCCGGACCTGCGCGGTCGCCGCGCGATCCTCGGCGTGCACTCCAAGGGCAAGCCGCTGGCCCAGGACGTCGACATGGAGAGCCTGGCCAAGCGCACCGTCGGCTTCTCCGGTGCCGACCTGGAGAACGTGGTCAACGAGGCCGCGCTGCTCACCGCCCGCGAGAACGGCCAGCTGATCACCGCCGCGGCGATGGAGGAAGCCGTCGACCGCGTGGTCGGTGGTCCGCGCCGCAAGAGCAAGATCGTCTCCGAACGGGACAAGAAGATCACCGCCTACCACGAGGGCGGGCACGCGCTCGCCGCGTGGGCGATGTCCGACCTGGAGCCGGTCTACAAGCTGACGATCCTGCCGCGCGGTCGCACCGGCGGGCACGCCCTCGTCGTCCCCGAGGACGACAAGGACATGATGACCCGCTCGGAGATGATCGCCCGCCTGGTGTTCGCGCTGGGTGGCCGCTCCGCCGAGGAGCTGGTCTTCCACGAGCCGACCACCGGTGCGTCCAGCGACATCGAGCAGGCCACCAAGATCGCCCGCGCGATGGTCACCGAGTACGGCATGACCGCCCGCCTGGGCGCGGTGAAGTACGGCAAGGAGGAGGGCGACCCGTTCCTCGGGCGCACCGCCGGCCAGCAGCCGAACTACTCGCTCGAGGTCGCGCACGAGATCGACGAGGAGGTGCGCCGCCTCATCGAGGCCGCGCACACCGAGGCGTGGGAGGTGCTCAACACCTACCGCGACGTGCTCGACGACCTCGTGCTGGAGCTCATCGACAAGGAGACGCTGAACCGCAAGGACCTGGAGCGGATCTTCGCCCGCGTGGAGAAGCGGCCCAGGATCACCGCGTTCAACGACTTCGCCGGTCGCACCCCGTCGGACAAGCCGCCGATCAAGACCCCCGGCGAGCTGGCCAAGGAGCGCGGCGAGCCGTGGCCCCCGGTCAAGGAGGAGCCGACCCCGGCGCCGTCGGCGATCGGTGCGGGCGACCAGAACGGCGCCCAGCCGAGCCACGGTCAGCAGGAGCCGACCCCGGCCGGCGCCGGTGCGAACCAGGGCACGGTGCAGATCCAGCAGCCGCAACCCCCGCAGCAGCAGGGCCAGGCCCCGCAGGCGGTGCCGCCGAACTACGGCGCCCCGCCCGGGTGGACCCCGGCGACGACGCCGTCGGGCTCCAGCTACTCCGGCGGTCAGAGCCAGTACAACTGGACGCCGTCCTGGGAGCGCGGCTCGCAGCAGTCCGAGCCCCCGGCGGCGCCGGAGCACGGCGAGCAGCAGGCCGAGGAGGCTCCGCGCTCGGAGGGGCCGGATTCGGCCCAGGACAACGGCAGCGGCACCAACCGCTGATACTGGCTCTCCAGCCAGTGGAGGAAAGCAGAATTGACCAGTTCGGTCGACGAGCCGATCGGGGCGGGAGGCGACTCCCGTCCCGACGGCTCTTTCCACATCCCCCAGTTCGACCAGGACCGCGCTGAAGCCGCGGTGCGGGAACTGCTCCTCGCAGCAGGTGAGGACCCGGACCGGGAAGGTCTCCGCGACACCCCCGCCCGAGTCGCCCGCGCCTACCGCGAGCTGTTCGCCGGGCTCTACACGAACCCGGACGAGGTCCTGGACAAGACCTTCGACGAGGCCCACGAGGAACTCGTCCTGGTCCGCGACATCCCGGTGTACTCAAACTGCGAGCACCACCTGCTGCCGTTCCACGGGTACGCGCACGTCGGGTACATCCCGAACGAGCGGGGGCGGGTGACCGGGCTGTCCAAGCTGGCGCGGCTGGTCGACCTCTACGCCAAGCGCCCGCAGGTGCAGGAGCGGCTGACCTCGCAGGTCGCCGACGCGCTGGTGCGCAGGCTGGAGCCGCGCGGGGTGATCGTGGTGATCGACGCCGAGCACCTGTGCATGGGCATGCGCGGCGTCCGCAAGGCCGGTTCCACCACCACGACGTCCGCGGTGCGCGGCCAGTTCCGCGACTCGGCGTCCTCGCGCTCCGAGGCGTTGTCGCTGATCAGGGGACGCTGATGCATCCGCGGTTGCCGAACCCGCCGCGCTGCGCGGTGATGGGCGTGCTGAACGTGACGCCGGATTCGTTCTCCGACGGCGGGCGCTACCTGGACCGCGACGCGGCCATCGCGCACGGCGTCGAGATGCACCGGATGGGCGCCGACATCATCGACGTGGGCGGGGAGTCGACCCGGCCCGGATCCGAGCGCGTCGACCCGGCGACCGAGATCGAGCGGGTGCTGCCCGTGGTCCGCGAGCTGGTCGGTGCAGGCGTCCCGGTCAGCGTCGACACCACCCGCGCCAAGGTCGCCGCGGCGACCGCGGAGGCCGGTGCCGCGGTGATCAACGACGTGTCCGGCGGGTTGGCCGATCCGGACATGGCGCACGTCGCCGCCGACACCGGGCTGCCGTGGGTGCTGATGCACTGGCGCGGCCACAGCAAGGGCATGAACGACCTCGCGGTCTACTCCGACGTGGTCGGAGAGGTGCGCGACGAACTGCTGCGGCAGGTCGACGTCGCGTTGGGGGCGGGCGTCGCCGAGGAAGCGATCGTGCTGGACCCGGGTCTGGGCTTCGCCAAGACCGGGCAGCACGACTGGCAGCTCCTGCAGCGGCTGGAGGTCTTCGTCGAGCTGGGCTTTCCGGTGCTGGTCGGGGCTTCCCGCAAGCGGTTCCTGGGACGGCTGCTGGCCGACGGCGAAGGCACCCCGCGCCCGCCCGCCGGGCGCGAGACCGCGACCGCGGTGGTGTCGGCGCTGGCCGCCGACCGCGGGGCCTGGGGCGTCCGGGTGCACGACGTGCGGCAATCGTTGGACGCCGTCGCGGTGACCGCCGCGTGGCGCAGCGGAGGGGAGTTCGGTGGCTGACCGGATCACGTTGACCGGCCTGAAGGTTCGCGGCAACCACGGGGTCTTCGACCACGAGAAGCGCGACGGGCAGGACTTCTTCGTCGACATCACGGTCTGGATCGACCTCGGCGAGGCCGCGGCCACCGACGACCTGGCGAAGACGATGCACTACGGCGAGCTGGCCGAGCGCGCGGCGGCGATCGTGGCCGGGCCGTCGAAGGACCTGATCGAAGCGGTGGCGGGCGAGATCGCCGACGACGTGATGACCGACGAGCGGGTGCACGCCGCGGAGGTCACCATCCACAAGCCGAGCGCGCCGATCCCGCTGACCTTCGCCGACGTGGCGGTGACCATCCGCCGCTCCCGCCGGGGCGGCCGCGGTCGCGCGGTCGGGGAGTGAGCGGGATGAGCAGGGCGGTGCTCTCGCTGGGGTCGAACCTCGGGGATCGGCTCAGCTTCCTCAAGCTCGCCGTCGACGGGTTCGCCGACGTGCTGGTCGCGGCCTCGCCGGTGTACGAGACCGCGCCGTGGGGCGTCACCGACCAGCCGGACTTCCTCAACGCGGTCCTGGTCGTGGAGTCCCCGGAGTTCGACGAGTGGGGCTGGCTGCGCCGCGGCCAGCAGCTGGAGCAGCAGGCGGAACGGCGGCGCGAGCAGCGCTGGGGCCCGCGCACCCTGGACGTCGACGTGGTCACTGTGGACGGTGTCCGCAGCGAGGACCCGGAACTCCTGCTCCCGCACCCGGGAACGCCTAGTCGTGCGACGGTGCTGATCCCGTGGCTGGCGATCGACCCCGACGCGGAGCTCCCGGGTCACGGCCGGGTCGCCGAACTCCTGAAAGCCCTGCCGGACGACGAGATCGCCGACGTCCACCTCCGCGAGGACCTCACCCTCACCTGAAGCCCGGCCTGCTAACTTCCCGTGAGCACTTTCTGGGCCTATAGCACCAGAAAGTGCTCACGGGGCTTGAGCAGCGCGGACTTCCGCTACCGGGCGGACGCGCGGAGGGCGGTGGCCAGCCAGCGGGTCGCCTCGTCGGTGACCGGGTGCTGCGGCCAGCCGTTGATGATGGCCAGGAGCTCCCAGTAGCGGGACATCCGCCCGTCGTGCTCCTCGTAGTAGGCGGCCATCTCGCGGCGGAACTCCGGCGTGTCCGGCTTTCCCCACTCCTCGGTGGCCAGCCCCATCAGCCGATCGGTCAGCGCCTCGGCCTCGGCGCTGTCCGGCGCGGTCCCGGACTCGGCGGAGGCCTTCGCCTCGTCGGTGATCGCCCACCACTTGGGCGCGTCGGCGTGGTCGATCATCTTCTCGCCGGCTTCGCGGCGGTTCGCGTGCTCCTGGTAGAGCGCCCGCACCGCGCGCCGGAAGTCCTGGTCCTGCACCAGTTCGGCGAGTTCGAGCCAGGCCTCCAGCTGCTCGGTGCTCGGGTCGTCGGGCAGGTTCGGCTTCGCAGAGCGCATCCACTCGGTGAAGCCCGGGGTCACGTTCAGCTCCGCGCTGACCTCGTCCCAGAACTCGTCGATGAGCCGGTTGCGCTCCTCGTCGGGCATCTTCGCCAGTTCCTGCATGAGTCGTACCTCCTCGGTCGAACGGTCGAGCTTGACCACCGCCCGCAGCACGGCCCGGCGGGTCCGCAGCACGCGCATCTGCTCCTCCAGCAGCCCGAGGTGGGCGCTGGCCAGCTGAGCGAGCGTCGTCTCGCGGGCGAGCACCCGCTTCACCTCGTCCAGCCCGGCGCCCAGTTCGCGCAGCGTGCGAACCAGTTCCAGGCGGCTGACGGCGGTCACGTCGTACTGGCGGTAACCGGCCGCGGTGCGGTCGGTGGGCGGCACCACGCCGGTGTCGGAGTAGAACCGGATCGTCTTCACCGTCAGTCCGGTGCGACGGGCCAGTTCGCCGATCGTGTAGCGCGCGGTGTCGTTCACGTCGTCCACCTTCGACCCTCCTGTCGGGGGAGACTCAAGGCGATTTTCGCCCGGAACTCCTGCGGTGGCGATCAGGTGGGATCCTGGAGCCGTGGCACCGCGAGGAGCAGAGCGCATGACCTTCACCAAACCCGGTCAGCTGATCGCCAACGGAGTGGCGGCGGCGGTCGTGATCTTCCTGCTCACCCGGATCACCTACGGGGACCTGCCGCGGTTGCCGCAGCTGGCCGGGGCGACCCTGCTGCTGATCGCGCTGGTCGACCTGGTCCTGGCGCTGGTCATGCGTCCGCGCGTGAAGCGCCGGCCGGGCACCGAGCCGCTGGACGGGCCGACGGCGGCGCGCGCGGTGGCGCTGGCCAAGGCGTCCTCGATGGCGGGCGCGATCATGGCCGGGGTGTGGATCGGGCTCGGCGCCTACCTGCTGCCGATCGTCGGAACCGTGGAGGCGGCGCAGGGCGACATGGTCGCCGCGGTGATCGGCCTGGTGAGCGCGGCTGCGCTGATCGCGGCGGGCTTGTGGCTGGAGCACTGCCTGCGCAATCCCGACGAGCCCGAAGAGCCTTACGACGACGAGGACTGAGCGTTGCCGACGCGCTCCGGTGTGTCGTGCTGGACGTCCCGCTGACCGCGGGAGCGGGGCGTCGGATCGGGGTGAAAGTGCCCTCTCCCAGCGGGTTTGGCGTGCTTTAGCGGGCTCGGGTTCGGCCGTTCGGAGGCGGGTGGCGTGCGCCACTGCGACCAATGTGGAGTCGCGTTGCTCGCCTTCAGGTCTCGAACTGATAACCGCCCGGTACCGTGGTGGGCATGTCCGACCGCGGCAGTACCGAGACCGAATCCCGCGCAGGCGGCTCGACCGCCTTGTGGGTCGGCGCGCTCGTGCTCGCCGCGGCCGCCACCGCAGTGCTGGTCATCAGCAGCGACGCCCGCCTGCTGCGGTTGGGCCTGGTCGCCGCGCTGTGGTCGGCGCTGATCGGAGCGTTCGCGGTCGCCCGGCTGCGCAACCGGGTCGCCCAGGACGAGAAGCTCGCCGAGGACCGGCAGCGGATCTACGAGCTCGAACTGGAGCGGGAGATCGCTGCGCGCCGCGAGTTCGAGCTGGAGGTGGAGGCCGAGGCCCGCCGAAAGGCGGCCGAGGAGTCCGACGGCGAGCTGAAGGCGCTGCAAGCGGAGCTGCAGCGGCTGCGGACCAGCCTGGAGCAGGTGCTCGGCGGTGACGTGCTGTTCGAGCGGGTCGCGCTGCGCGCCGAATCCACCCGCGTCCGGTCGTTGGGCGAGAACAGCAGCAAGTTCGAAGGCCAGCTCGTCCAGGCCCCGCAGGGCCGGGAGCTGCCCGCCGCGCAGCCCCAGAACACCGAGCTGATCAGCAGGCTCTCCGGCGAGGAGCCGCCGCGCGAGGAACCGCGGCCGAAGCAGCACCCGAAGCCGCACCCGCGCCTCAAACCGCAAGCCGCGCAGGCGCACCCGTCACGCCCGCGCCCGGTCCGCCCGCCGGAGAGGACCAACCACGAGCCGCCGCAGCGCGCCCCGGAGCCCCCGAAGGCGCCGGCTCCGGCGCCC
>NZ_JBEOVY010000052.1:0-29861 GCF_040295745.1 Saccharopolyspora sp. NPDC002686 | reverse complement strand
TACCTACCCCGGGGTGCGGCGCGCAACCACCGCCCCGGCCACCCCCGGCGCTCCCCCACCGGGGGGGCCGGCCGCGAACCCCCCCCCGCCCCCGGCCGCCCTCCCTGAAGAACGAGAGGTTCTCCGTCGGTCAGACTGCTGGGCCGAAGCGGTAGCCGACTCCCCAGATCGTGTTGAGGATCGTCGGGTTGGCCGGGTCCGTTTCGATCTTCTCGCGGAGGCGACGTACGTAGACGCTGATCATCGACGAGTCGCCCACCTTCCACTGCCAGACCCGCTGCATCAGCTCGTCCTTGCGGAAGGTTTCGCCGGGGTGGTCGAAGAAGAAGTCCAGGAGGTCCCGCTCGCGGCCGGTGAAGCGCAGCGGTTTCCCGGCTTTCGTGACCTGGCGGGTCGTCAGGTCCAGGACCAGGTCCTCGACCTGGCGGGTCTGCGGCGCCTGCTGCGGCTGGACCGGTTGGCCCGCGGTGCGGCGGAGCAGGGCTTGGGCGCGGAGTACCAGTTCGCGCGGGCTGAAGGGCTTCGTGACGTAGTCGTCGGCGCCGAGTTCCAGGCCGTGGATGCGGTCGTCCTGCTCGCCCAGGGCTGTGACCAGGATGATCGGGACGTTGCTCTGCTCGCGGAGCTTGCGGCAGACGTGGGTCCCGTCGAGGCGGGGCAGCATCCGGTCCAGGATCACCAGGTCCGGGTTGAACGCCTGGAAGCCGTCCAGCGCCATCACGCCGTCGGCGGCCACCGCGACCAGCATGCCCGCGTGGTTCAGGTAGCTGGCGATGACCTCGGCCATCATCGGATCGTCCTCGACCACGAGCACTCGGTGCCGCCGCACCGCACCGGACCCGCTCTCCACCGCACTCCTCCGCTCGACCCGACCGGGGTCGAGCCTATCTGCTCCACGACCTGAACCGGGGTCGGGCAGGCGGCCGAGACCGGTTTCCCTTGCCATGGCGCCGGTTTGGGCTCTTACAGCCGATGCGGCGTCCGCAAGAGCGTTACACAATTCGCCCGTTTGTATTCGGATGGGTGGTCGTTGGTAACCCGGGAGGAGGGAGAACGCCGATCTCCGCTGCCGGTCACCTGCAGACGCGATCAGTATTCGTTTCGCACCGACTGTCCGATTCGGCGCGGTGTCCACATCGTCACTCCGATGATTGAGGAAGTGAACATGTCTTCGTTCTTCACCACCCGACGCCTCGGCGCCATCACCGGTACAGCACTCGCGCTCGCCCTCGGCCTGGGAGCGCCCGCCGCGACAGCGGCGCCGGCGCCGCACGTCAAGGCCATGTGCCTGGACGTCGGCAAGACGCGGGACAAGGGCGACAAGGCGACGATCTGGGAGTGCGGCGACAACCCCAACCAGCGGTTCGTGATCTCCGGCGGGCAGATCAAGGTCGAGGACACGATCGGCACGCGGCAGCAGGAGCGGTGCCTGGACGCCGGCTGGACCCGGACGAACGGTGCCGGCGTGCACCTCTGGGAGTGCGGTGACACCAACACCAACCAGAAGTGGATCGTCCGCAACTCGCAGATCGTGCTCGCCGACACGGTGGGCAAGGCCCAGGAGATGTGCCTGGACACCGGTAGGACCAGGGAGAAGGGCGACCGCGTGCACATCTGGCGGTGCGACGATCGCAACAAGAACCAGCAGTGGGTCGTCCAGCGCGGCTACATCAAGGTTGCGGACACGCTCTGACGTCTGAAAGGGACCGGCCCCCGTTGCGACGCTGCGACGGGGGCCGGAGCACGAATCAGTCCTTGAGCAGCGGGGTTTGCAGCAGGACGGTCTTGCGCCGGGTGATGTACTGCGCGCGACCGGTCGGCAGCTTCTTCGGGCGGACGTCGTGGAACGCGGTGCCTTCCGTCGGCGGGCAGGACAGCAGGACCGCCGGGGTGTTGACCTCCTGGAGCCGCCGGAGCAGCGGGTCGTAGAGCGCGCGGGACAGGCCGTTGGCGCTGCGGGAGACGATCACGTGCAGGCCGATCTCGTGGCCCTGCGCGAGGCAGTCCAGCAGCGGGACGAACGGGTTGTCGGTCTGGTCGGTGCTGACCATGTCGTAGTCGTCGACGATCAGGAACAGCTCCGGACCCGTCCACCAGTCGCGCTGGCCGAGCTGCGCCGGGCTGATCTCCGGGCCGGGCACGCGTTCCCGCATCGCCCGCGACGAACCGGCCACCGCGTCGCGCACGATGTCCTTGGAGACCGCGTAGCCGAGCCGGTACTCCTCCGGCACCGCGTCGAACAGCTCGCGGCGGAAGTCCACGAAGGTGATCCGCGCCTGCTCGGGCGTGTACTGGCTGGTGATCGCGCGGGCGATGTGCTGCACCAGGTTCGTCTTGCCGGTCGCGTCGTCACCGGCGATGAGCAGGTGCGGGTGCTCGGTGAAGTCGTGCCACAGCGGCTCGACGTCCTCACCGGACAGGCCCAGCGGCACCCGCAGCTGACCGGTGGGGGCAGGCAGCTCGCCGGCGTCGAGGACGACCGGCAGCATCTTCACCGGCGGCGCGGCCGGACCCGGCCAGGCCGAGGAGATGGTGCCGATCAGCTCCTGCGTGCCCTCGGACGTGCTGCCCTCGCCGTCCAGCCGCGGCAGCCCGGCCAGGAAGTGCGCCTGGTCCTCGGTCAGACCGCGACCGGGGATCTTCGGCACCGTGGCGGCGGCGCGCATGTTGATGGTGGATTCGACCGGGTCGCCCAGCCGCAGCTCGAGGCGGGTGCCGAGCTGGTCGCGGATGCCGTTGTTCACCTCGCCCGCGCGGCCGGCGGCGATGATCAGGTGGATGCCGTAGTTCAGGCCGCGGGTGGCCAGCAGGGTGAACTGCGGCACCAGGTCCATGAAGTCCTGGCGGATGGTGGTCCAGCCGTCCACCACCAGGAACACGTCGCCGTAGGGCTCGTCGGCGAACTCACCGGCCGCGCGGCGGCGCCGGTAGGTGGCCATCGAGTCCACGCCGAGCTCGGCGAACCGCTGCTCGCGCTCCTCCATCAGGGCGTTGACCTGGTTGATCGTGCGCAGCATCCGCTCGCTGTCGAGGCGCCCGGTGACACCGCCGACGTGCGGCAGCCCGGTCAGCGAGGAGAGCATGCCGCCGCCGAAGTCCAGGCCGTAGAACTGCACTTCGCGCGGGGTGTGGGTGAGCGCCAGGGCGGTGATCAGGGTGGCCAGCAGGGTGCTCTTGCCGCTCTGCGGACCGCCCGCGACGAGCACGTGCCCGCCCGATCCGGACAGGTCGGCGATCAGCGGCTCGTGCAGCTGGTCGAAGGGCCGGTCGATCACGCCGAGCTGGACCCGCAGGTTCCGCTCGGTGTCCACTGTGGTCAGACCGCGTGCCGGGTCGATCTCCAGCGGCGGCAGCATCTGCTCCAGCGTCGGCGAGACCTCCAGCGGCGGCAGCCACACCCGGTGCGCGGGCGGCCCGGACCCGGCCAGCCGCTGGACCGCGACCTCCAGCAGCGACTCGCCCGCTTCATCTTGCTGAGCAACGGGTTCCTCGGGCATCGGCAGTTCGCGGGACGGCACGTAGGAGGTGGTGTACGGGACGATCTGGCGGGCCACCACGGACTGCCGGATCTCGCGCCGCGCGTGCCGGTAGGTGCCGGAGACGTAGGCCGCCTTGAACCGGGTCAGGGTGTCCACATCGGTCTTGAGGTACCCGGCGCCGGGCTGCGAGGGCAGCTGGTGGGCGTCCGGGACGCCGAGCACACCGCGGCTTTCCATCGCCGAGAAGGTGCGCAGGCCGATCCGGTACGACAGGTGCGATTCGAGCTGGTGCATGCGGCCCTCGTCGAGGCGCTGCGAGGCCAGCAGCAGGTGCACCGAGAGGCTTCGGCCGAGGCGGCCGATCATCACGAACAGGTCCATGAAGTCGCGGTGCGCGGCCAGCAGCTCGCTGAACTCGTCGACCACCACGAACAGGGTCGGCAGCGGATCCAGGTCCGCACCTTCGGCGCGGGCCTTCTCGTACTCGGTGGCCGAGGTGAAGTTGCCCGCCTTGCGCAGCAGCTCCTGGCGGCGGACCAGCTCGCCGTGCAGGGCGTCCTTCATCCGGTCCACCAGCGACGCCTCGTCGGCGAGGTTGGTGATGACCGCCGAGGTGTGCGGCAGCTCGTCCAGGCCGAGGAACGTCGCCCCGCCCTTGAAGTCGACCAGCACGAAGTTCAGCGTTTCCGAGGAGTGCGTCAGCGCCAGCGCGAGCACCAGGGTGCGCAGCAGCTCGGACTTGCCGGAACCGGTGGCGCCGATGAGCATGCCGTGCGGCCCCTGCCCGCCCTGCGCGGACTCCTTGATGTCCAGCTCGATCGGCGTGCCGTCGCCGGTGACGCCGATCGGCACCCGCAGCCGGGCGGCGCCCGAGGCCCGCTGCGCCTGCAGCTTGGGCACGTCGAAACCGCGCAGGTCGCTGATGTTGAGCAGCGTGGTCAGCTCGAAGTCGGTGGCCAGCGGCTCGGTGGTGTCGGTGGAGATGGCCAGCCGGTAGGGCGAGAGCAGGCGGGCGAGGGACTCGGCGCGGAGCGGGCTGAGCGCGTCCGGCCGGCCGATCGGGGAGGTGCTCTCCTTGCCCGCGCGCCCGATCCGCACCAGCTCGGCGCGGTCGGGGGTGACGCGCATGAGCAGGGTTCGGGGGTCGCTCTGCCAGTCCAGGGCATCGCTGAGGTCGATCACCGTGGCGTTGCGGTAGCCGTTGGTGGCCATCCGGCTGCCGGGCGCGGGCTGCGCGCCGTCGAGCACCACCACGACGTGCGGCTCGTCGCGGGTGGGCATCGCGTCGCGGTCGAAGAACGGGCGCCCGGCGAGCTCCTCGCCGAGCAGTCCTTCCAGCTCACCTGGGGTTTCGGCGACCAGCCGGACCGGCCCGGCGCCGTCGGTGTCGGTCGGGTGCAAGCAGTGCGGCAGCCACTTCGTCCACTGCCACTGGTCCAGCTCGCGGCCGAGGACCACGATGCGCAGGTCCTGCGGCGCGTGCAGCACGACGAGCTGGGCGAGCATCGAGCGGACCATGGCGCGGGCTGCTTCGACGTCGCCGCGCACCAGGATCCGCGCGTAGGCCCGCAGGTACAGCGGGACCGGCTGGTCGGCGACCGTGGCGTAGGCGCGGATGAACCGGCGCAACGCGTGCGCGGACAGCGGTTCGAGGTCCTCCACCGGCTTGGTGTTGAGCTGCCCGATCCGGGTGCCGAGCTGCTGGTCGCCGACGGCGATGCGGACCTCGCCGAAGTCCGGGTGCTCCGGGCGGACCTCCCACAACCGGGAGGTGCGCACCAGCGACCAGATCGCGTCCGGGTCCGGGTGCCGCCAGGTCTGCGCCTTGCGCTGCGCCACCACCGTCTTGCGCACCTGGCGCCGGGCTTGGGCGAGGTAGCGCAGGTAGTCGCGGCGGGCGCCGGTGATCTGGCGCTTGCGCTCCGCGGCGGTGCGCAGGAAGTTCGCGGCGAGCATGCCGAGCGCGGCCAGCACCATCATGCCCATCGCGAAGTACATGATCGTGCCACCGCTACCGCCCATGCCGGGGCGGAGGAAGATCATCACCATCGCCAACGAGCTGAGCGCCATCGGCATGTAGGTGATCATCCCGGAGAAGCCGCTCTGCGTTTCGGGCAGCTCCGGAGGTTCCTGGAGGGTCAGCTCGCCGGACGGCATCGGCGGCCCCGGTTGCCGTTCTGGACGGCGGAACAGCGTGACGCTCACGCGGATTCCCTTCCCGCTGGGGAAAACTGTGACCCGCGAAGAATTCCACCGGAAGGCGGGGATTTTCAGGTCACGTAAATCGGCGACACCACGATCACCGGAATTCGCCCTAGGGTTTTGCACCAGGACGGCGGCGCCGTCCCGGTCTCGACGATTCGAACCGTCCCCCGACGATCGAGGCTGATCTCGACGGTGCCGGGCATCGCGATTTCGGTGCCCGGCACCGATTTTCGCCGAATCCTTGCGGGAAGAGGGAGCGTGAACCGGCGTGAGCACCACCAGTGCGGCCGCGGGCCTGTGCCGGCTGTCCATCCGGGCACCGGATCGGAACTTCGACCTCGCGGTGCCGACCGACGTGCCGCTGATCGACCTGATGCCGACCATCGTCAGCTACGCGGGCCCCCAGGTCGAAGAGGCCGGGTTGGAGCACGGCGGCTGGGTGCTGCAGGACGTCGGCGGTGATCCGCTGGACGAGGAGTCGACGCCGGAGGCGTTGGGCCTGCACGACGGCCAGGTGCTGCACCTGCGCTCGCGGCAGGAGGTCATGCCTGCGGTGCACTTCGACGACCTGGTCGACGGCATCTCGAAGGGCATGCAGGAGCGCCCGTGGGCCTGGAAGCCCGCCGCCACCAAGCGGCTGCTGCACGGATCGGTGCTGGTCGCGGCCGGGATCATCTGGCTGGGGCTGCTGCTGCCGGGTGGGTTCCCCGGCGAATGGCTGGTGCGCTCACTGGCCGCTGGTGTCGCAGCGCTGCTGCTGCTGGCCGCGTCGTTGTCGGCATCGCGCGCGGTCGGAGACGCCTTCGCCGGAACCATTTTCGGTCTTGCCGCAGTGCCCTTCTTCGCGCTGGCGGGGTTCCTCGCGCCTGGGCCGGGGGCGTCCGGGATGGCGGTCCTGCTCGCCGCGGCGGCCACTGCAGCCGGTGGTGCGGTCCTGGCGCTGGCGGCTTCCGGGACGCATCCGCACGCGTTCCTCGGGGTGCTGGTGGTGTGCGTGTTCGGCGTGATCACCGCGCTGTTGGCGCTGCTCACGAGCACCATGGCCGAGGCGGTGTCGGCGACCGCGGTGATCGCGGTGCTGTTCGGCGCGTTCGTGCCAGGGCTGTCGTTCCGGGTGGCCGGGCTGAAGATGCCGCCGCTGCCGACCAACTCCGAGCAGCTGCAGGAGGGCATCGACCCGCACCCGAGCCGCAACGTGCTGGACCGGACCGCGATCGCCGACAAGTACATGACCTCGCTGTTCCTGGCGGTCGGCGCGGTGTGCGCGGTGGCGGTCTTCGGGCTGCTCACCGAACCGGACTGGGCGACTTACACGATGGCCGGCGTGCTGAGCGCGATCATGCTGCTGCACGGGCGTGACGTCGGCGGCATCTGGCACCGGCTTTCCGTTGTGCTGCCCGGGGTTCTCGGCGTCACGATGCTGCTGCTGGCACTGTCCATGCAGGACTTGTTCGGGCGCCTGCTGCTGTTCGTCGGCGTCGCGCTGATCGGAACGGCGCTGATGGTGTCCGGCTGGGTCGTGCCGGGCAATCGACTAGTCCCGTATTGGGGACGCGCGGCGGACATCATCCACGTCCTGCTCGCGGTGAGCCTGATTCCGCTGATGCTGACCGTGCTGGGCGTGTTCGGCTGGATTCGGGCCTTCAACGGCTGACCGACGTTCGTGAGTGGTTCGGGGTGTCATAGCGCCCCAAAGCACTCACGAAACGGCGGATCCTCTTCGAGACTTTTGGTAAGGGCGTGGGAGTGTGCAGTCGCGGCGGGACCAGGTTCAGGCGCACATGTTCATCATGGGGCGGCTCAGCGCCGGGATGTTGCGGGCCGATCCGGATATCTCCGACACCCCGCAGCGGCGGACTTCGCGCGGTGTCGTCATCGGCGTGGTCATCTCGGTGCTGCTCGGCCTCGGGACGTTCCTGTTCGGGCTGATCAAGCCCGGCGGGGCGACCGCGTGGCAGGTGCCGGGCGCGGTCGTGGTGGAGAAGGAGTCCGGCGCGCGCTGGCTCTACCTCGCCGGCGAGCTGCACCCGGTGCTCAACCAGGCGTCGGCGCGGCTGGTCGCGGGCGCGGACATGACCGTGCACACGGTGTCGGCGAACTCGCTGGTGGGAACGCCGCGCGGCGCGACCATCGGCATCCCCGGCGCGCCGGACGGGTTGCCGTCGCCCGGCGCGCTGAGCAGCGACCCGTGGCTGTCGTGCGCCGCGCCGGTGGACGGGAAGCGGGACTTCACCGCGCTGATCGGTGAGGCCGAGGGCACCGGGCTGACCAAGGACGAGGGCGCGCTGGTGTCCGGTCCGGACGGCGCGGTGTTCCTGGTGTGGTTCGGGCACAAGCTGCGGATGGACACCGAATCCGCCGGTCCCGCCGCGCTCGGCTACAGCACGGCCGACCCGATCGCGGTGCCCGCCGGGTTCCTCAACGCGCTGCCCACCGGCCCCGACCTGGTCGCCCCGGAGGTGGCCGGTCGCGGCAACCCCGGGCCGCAGCTGGCCGGGGCGCCGAGCGTGGTCGGGCAGCTGTTCCGCGACGCCGCCGGCAAGCCGTACCTGCTGGCCGAGTCCGGGCTGGTGCCGCTCACCGACACCCTGTTCAAGCTGATCAGCGGCGATCCGCGGACCCAGGCGGTCGCCTACGGCGGACAGCCGGTGCAGCCCCGGCAGATCGGTGCCAGCGACATCACCGCGCACTCCGCTCCCGCGGCGGCGAAGGACGAGCTGACCCGCGGAGGCGCGTTCCCGGACGCCCCGCCGCAGCTGGTCGGCGACGACGACAAGCAGGCGCTGTGCGTGTCCACCACCCCGGCGCCCGCCGTGACCAGCGTGTCCCTTGTGGACCGCAGCGTCGTGGACGCCGCGCGGCCGACGTTGCCGCAGCCGGGGATCGCGCTGTCCTGCACCCGGCCGGACCGGGTCGGCGTGGAGCCGGGCACAGGTGTGCTGGTCGCGGTCGAGCCCAGCGGGGAAACCCCGTCGCCCACGTTGTTCCTGGTCGCGGACAACGGCGTGAAGTACCCGGTCCCGTCCGCCGAGGTGGCCGGAGCGCTCGGGTACGCGGCACCGCCCGTCGCGATGCCTGCGCTGCTCGTGGACCAGCTGGCCACCGGGCCGGCGCTGGACCCGGCGGCGGCCGGGCGACCGGTCACCGAGCTGCCGCCGGTGACCCCGCCGCAGTGCTGAATTCCCTTGCCACGTCCCTGTTCTGGGATGTGGTTGGAGCACCCCCGCCGGTTCTAGTTTCGGTCGCGAGGGTGCGGGCGGAGACGACAACAGGAGGAAGACCGGTGGTACTGGACGCAGGCCAGAACGGGCAGCAGATCGTCACGCAGTCCGCGGCGATCAAGCAGGGCATCAACCAGCTCACCCAGCACACGTCGATCATGCAGAGCACCGAAGCGCAGGTCACCGCGCTGTGCGACGACCTGCGGGTCGCCTACGTCTCGAGCGCTTCGCAGCAGCTGCTGCAGAAGATCAACGACTGGCTCGGGCTCTACCGGCAGGCCAAGGGCGAGTTCGACCGGATCATCGACGGCCTGCAGGGAACGGACACCAAGTTCCTGGACATCAACGAGCAGAACATCCAGGAGGGCCACAAGTTCATGAACGACTTCTACAACGGGCTCTCCGGCACCAAGTGACCCACTGACCACGCACCCAGGAGGTTCGAATGAGCGGGCTCGAAGGAATTCTGAAGACCAACCCCAACGCGGTCAACGAGATCTCCCAGCAGATGACCACCCTGGCCGAGAAGATGCGCCAGCAGATGGAGCAGCTCGAGGTCCAGCTGGGCAAGCTGGCCCAGGAGTCCGGTGGTCAGTGGGCCACCGAGTGGGCCAACGCCCAGACCAAGATCAACGAGCTGGAGCGCCAGATGGACAACCAGATCAAGGTCGGCGGTGTGACGGTGAACCAGATGAACGAGAACAACCTGAACACCGACAACACCACCAAGCAGTACTTCGTCCGCTGACGCCGCCCGAGGTCGAAGAACCATGGTGGAGAAGGACACGAGCACCGGCGACGAGATCAAGTTCTCCGAGTCCGAGTTCAACAAGATCAAGGGTTGGTTGGAGCAGCTCCAGAAGGAGCTCGCGGACGAGCCGAACCTGCAGAAGCTGGCCCTCAACAGCGACCAGCTGCTGCTGCCGGGGTCCTCGCCGGCCGCGACGGACCTGAAGGGACAGGCGGCGACGTTCGCGAAGTCCGTCACCACGGCGGTCCAGGGCATGACCAGCACGACGCTGCCGAAGCTGCGGCACGGGCTGGACGAGGCCATCCGGCAGTTCAACAACAACGAAGACGAGAACACCTACACGATTCAGCAGTTCATGGCCGACCTGGGAATGGGCGCTAAGGCGTAGCCGGGACCCGGGATCTGGCTCGAGAGTTCGCGGTGGGTGACCGCGGGGCGTTGCGGAGAGGTGGACGGCGTGGCAGGCGCCTGGGAACAAGCGGTGAACAGCGTACTTCCATCGGATCAGCCGATCCGCGATCGCAACGACCTCGCGGGCCCCGGCTCCCCTTCGTGGATCGAAGACGCCGGGATCTCGGTGGGCGGTGTCAGCCCGAGCTGGGACGTCGTGCGCGGTGGCACCACCACCGTCACCAACAACGGCCAGAGCTCCACCCTGACCGTCCAGATCTGGGTGAAGCTGAACTGGGGCCTGCTCAGGGACAACTACACCCTCCAGCAGCTGTTCAGCCTCGGTGAGCAGTGGCTGGACCCGCTGGTGCGAGGCGGGGCGAACTCGGTCACCCGGCAACCGAGCTTCGGGGAGCTGGCCGACACCCTGGAAGGTGCCCGCGACTTCCTCGACCGGAAGCGCGACGACGTCGCCAGCTGGGCGAAGCAGATCGAATCCGGCGGTGAGCTGGAAGGGGCCACGGCGACGGCGGTGCAGAACGTCCTGCAGAGCCTCAGCAAGCAGATCGGTGCGTTCAGCGCCGAGATCTCCGACTCCGTGCTGGTCGGCCAGTTGCGCGAATCCGGGACCAAGCTGGGCACCGAGCTCAACCAGCTGCTCGACAAGTTCATCGACTGGCGCAACGGGAGCGCGGTCGGCAACGCGGATGCCTGGACGGGCTGGAACAACAACAAGAACTACGCCGATCCGGTGGGAAAACCGGGTGGGGAGGAAGCCAACCTCTCGAACCCGGCGCACGCCGTCGCTGCCGCGCTGAACAAGTACCAGCTGTCGGTGAACATCGGCTACAACCAGCAAAACGGTTCCTGGGACGTCAAGGACGTCGACTTCGGCCTGGGCGATGCGAGGGACGGCGCAGCGCTGAAGGAGAACCTCGACAAGGAGGCCAAGCAGGAGTGGCTGAACTACTTCGCGGCCAAGCTGGACCCCGGCACCGACAGCACCTTCAACGACGTCCAGAGCGAGTACCAGTCGACCAAGAACAACATGCCGCAGCAGCCGAAGTTCGGCCCGGTCGGCGCTGGCGGTGGTGACCAGCCGCCCGGTGGTGGCAACGGGAACGGCGGCGGTTCCGGCGCCGACCAGAACGTCGACATCCCGCCGACCGACACGAACACCGATGTGCCGCCGACCGACACGAACACCGATGTGCCGCCGACCGACACGAACACCGATGTGCCGCCCACGGATGAGAACTCGGGTGATCAGAACGTCGACGTGCCGCCCACGGATGAGAACTCGGGTGATCAGAACGTCGACGTGCCGCCCACGGATGAGAACTCGGGCGATCAGAACGTCGACGTACCGCCCACGGATGAGAACTCGGACGGCCAGGACTTCGATGCACCGGACACCGACCTCGACGGGCAGGACGACGCCAACGGCGGCAAGGGCAGCCTGACCGATCCGAACAACCACGGCGGCGGGCAAACGCCACCGCCACCGCCGCCGGTCACCACGTTCAACCCGTCGCAGTTCACGCCGAACGGGATGAACAACCTGTTCCCCAACAGCGGCGGCGGGAGCGGCGTGGTGGGGCCGGACGGCAAGCTGCTGACGAAGCCGGACGGCTCGCCGCTCAACCTGCCGCCCGGCGCGAAGATCAACCCGGACGGAACCGTCACCAACGCGGACGGGACCCAGCTGCGCGACGCCAACGGCAACCTGGTCAAGGTGCCGCCGGGATCGTCGATCCAGCCGGACTTCCCGCCGGGATCGGTGGTGAACCCGGATGGAACCGTCACCACCCCCGACGGGACCCAGCTGCGCGATTCACACGGCAACGTGGTCAAGGTCCCGCCGAACTCGATCTACCACCCGAACTCGTCGAACAGCAGCTTCTACCCGCCCCTGGGCAAGATGACCCTGCCGCCGGACCTGCACACCTCCGGCAACAAGTTCTCGTCGTACAACCCGCCCGGGCTGGAGACCAACAAGCGCGGTGGCTTCGGCTCCGCGGAGATCAACGATCCGACGCGGCGGTCCACTGTGAACTCCTCGGCGTTGGACGATGCGCTGCGCAAGCCCACCAACCCCGCCACCGAGAGCAGCTTCAAGGGCGGCAAGGGCGGCGCGGGTGGTCAGCAACCGATGATGCCGCCGCCGATGGCGGGTGGTGCTGGTGGCGGCGACCAGAACAAGGACCGGCAGCGCACCACCTGGCTGTCCGAGGACGCCGACACCTGGAACACCGACGAGGGCTTCAGCGGCGCCATCGGCCGCTGACCTGCGGAGATCGGTGTCTCCCGCAAATTCCATTGAAATCGGACCTCCGATTTCAATGGAAATCGCGGGTCTGATTTCCATTGAATTTGCGGATTTCCGGACGTCGGGGTCCGGGGACGGCTTGAGGACGTGAGGAGGAGCGGTGGGTCGAGTGCCCTTCAACCTGCAGGCGCAGTTGGACCAGGCGATGCGGGAGATCACCGAGACGCAGCAGCGGATGCAGGAGCTCGAGGAGGAGCTGCGGGCCCGGTCGGCGACTGCGCGGTCCAAGGACCGGATGGTGTCCGCGACGGTCGATTCCTCCGGGGGTTTGAGCAAGCTGGAGTTCCACGACGAGCGGTACCGGTCGATGGCCAAGGCCGAGCTGGCCGACGCGATCGTCAAGGTCGTCGGCCAAGCGCGGGCGGACATGACCGCGCAGGTCAACGCCGCTGTTGAGCCGCACATGGGGGAGGCCGCCGAGCTGCGCGAATCGCTGCACAGCGGGTCGAACTGGGGCGAGTTCCTGGCGCCGCTGTTCAAGGCGCAGCAGGAGGCGTCGAACTTCCCGGACGCGGGGCGGCGCGATGGCTGAGCGGATCCAGATCCCGGAGGACCTCAAGCAGCGGTTCAGCAGGTTGCTGCTGGCCGAGGACGACATCCGCGAGGCGCTGTTCATCTGGAACGGGCTGGACCAGGCGGTCAAGACGGCGGCCGGGAACGACGAGGAGACCTCCAAGCAGATCAAGGAGAAGGCCGACCAGGTCAACCCGAGCCTCACCGAGCTGCTGACCTCCCTCGGCGACGCGTTCGGGATCAACTCGGAGAAGGGCCAGGAGACCCACAAGAAGTTCGCCGACGCCGACGCCCAGAACACCGAGATCGCGAACAAGTTCGGGACGGGTACCGACGGTGGTTCGTTCTCCGGTGGCGGCAGGCACTGATCCCGTCCGATGTGGACGGTGCGACGGCTGGACGAGGAGGTGTTGAACGTTGTCGCTGTACATTCCGCCGGAACACGCGACCGCGTTCGCGGCCCTCACCGGGTCGTCGTGGCCCGAGGCCGATGAGGACCAGCTCCGCGAGCTGTCCACCAAGTACCACGCGCTCGCGGAGAAGCTCGGTTCGCTGCACGGCAACATCGCGGAGCTCATCAACGCGATCAACCAGGACTTCGAGGGCGAGGCCCAGCAGGCGTTCCTGGACTACGTCCGCCAGTTCATCATCAAGAACGACAAGGGCGTCGTACCGCTCGAGGCGGCGGTGCAGGCCGCCGACGCGATGGGCGAGTTCCTGTTCGAGACCGCCGCGGACGTCGAGTACATGAAGTGGCAGGCCATCGGGCAGCTGATCCTGATGGCCGTCGAGATCGCGATAGCCATCGCGATGGCGGTGCCGAGCGCCGGGTTGTCGCTGCTGAAGATCCCGACGATCAAGATCGTCACCAAGTGGATCCTCACGCTGCTGCTGAACATGGTGCGCGCCACCATCATCTCGCTGGCGATGGAGCTGCTGTTCGCGGTGGCGCTGGACGCGGCGATCCAGGCGCAGCAGCTGGCCGCGGGCACCCGCCGGGACTGGAACCACGACCTGACCAACTCGGCGATCAAAGGCGCGGCGATCTCGGGCGCGCTCGGCGGCATCGCGTCGATGGGGGCGAACGCGCTCGGCAAGAGCATCTTCGACAAGCTGGCCAGCAAGCTGCCGGGCGGGGCCGCGGTCAAGTTCTCGAACCCGACCGTGAAGGACCTCTGGGAGAAGACCGCGGTGTCGGCGCTGGGCAGCCCGATCATGGGTGCGCACGGCGTGCTCAGCGAGGGCCTGACGAACTACGACGAGAATGGCTCCTTCGACGTCAACTGGTACAGCTTCACCGGTGGCGCGGTGATGGGTTTCGCCGAGGAGCTCGGCGACAAGACCATCAGCGAACCCCTCAACGAGAAGCTGAAGAACGCGCTGACGGGAATCGGCAACAAGGGTGCGGACGCCCCGAACTCGGGGGCCGGCAATCCCCCGCCGGAAAGCGAGACCAGCACCCTGGTCGACCCGAACGAGAACGGCGAGAAGTGGTCGCCGAACTCGGACAAGATCGGTGAGTTCCCGAACAGCACCGACACCTCGGCGAACACCCCCGTGACCAGCTCGAACAACACCGGTTCGGTGTCGAACCCGGCGGGCGCGAACAACTCGAACCATGCTGGCGCTCAATCGAATTCCTCCGGTTCGACCAACTCGAACCACGCCGGCAACCAGTCGAACTCGTCCGGCTCGAACAACAGCGGCGGTCAGTCGAACACGACCAGTCCGAACAACAGCAGCTCGCACACGTCGAACCAGAGCAGTCCGGACCACTCGGGCGGGCATGCTGATCCGTCGGGTTCGAACAGCCCGGACCGCACCGGCGGGAACGCGGACTCGTCGAACCAGAGCAGCCCGAACAACAACGGTGTTCAGACGGAGTCGCCGGACCTGCACGGCTCGAACCACTCGGATTCGCAGACCGACGACCTGAGCAGCCCCAGCAATTCGAACCACACCGGTGCGGATTCGTCGAACCCGACCAGTCCGGGCAACACCGCCGTGCAGACGGAATCCCCCAACCCGTTCAGCTCGAACGACGACGCCGGGCAGGCGGATTCCTCGAATCCGCACCACGCGAACGACACTGGATCGCAGACGGACAACTCGACCTCGAACGACACCGGCAAGTCCACCGAGAACCTGGACGACAACGTGGATCTGCCGGATCCGAACGACTTCGAGGTGCACGACGAGTCGTCGTCCAACTCGGAGCACTCCGAGCAGACTGCCCAGCAGAGCGGTCAGCAGCACGGTGCCGCCGCGCAGAGCACCGCGCCTCCGCCGCAGCAGACTTCCACCGGGCCGCAGGCGTCCACCGCTCCGACCACCTCGGTGCAGCCCACGCCCAACGCCGCACCGCCGAACTCCGGTTCACCGCAACCGGTTCCGCAGCCGCCCACCAGCCCGACCGCGCGGCCGACCGAGTCGGCCCAGCTCGGCACCTCGCCGAAGCCGACCGCGGTGACCACCGGCTCCAGCGACCCGCAGGTGCAGTCGACCGGAACGGGCGACCACCGGACCAGGCGCGGCAACGGCTACGTTCCGCAGCTGGACTTCAGCGCGATCCTTTCGCCGGACAGCGTCGCCGGCGAGCCGCCGCTGGACGAGCACTGGGATCAGTCGCAGGACCACGGCCAGCAGGTTTCGCAGCAGAACGCCCGGGGGGACGACGCGGAGCAGCACTTCCTCGACCCGTCCCAGTGGGAGGACCGGCGGGGTGGTGCCCCCGTCTCCCAGATCCGCAGCGAGCACTTCGATCCGGGGCGGGGCGGCCGGCGGGAGGACCGGCACGGGAAGGGCTTCCTGGACGGCACGATGGCCGCGGTCCGCTTCGACCTGCGCCACCTGGAAGTCACGCCCGGCAAGTGGGTTCGCGAGTTCACGGTCAAGCTCGACCTGGTCGGGCAGGGCGAGATCACCGCCACCCAACTCGCGGATCTCCAGAAGCAGGTGCATGAGGCCGTCGAAGCGCAGGTCAACAAGCGGTACCGGTTCGCGGGCGGAGACCAGTTCCACCTGCGCGTCGAGTTCGGCTCGCCGGACCCGCACGCCCAGGTCGCGGTGCGGCACGGCGATCCGGACGAGGAGTCGAGCACGCAGCGGAACTGGGTGTACGAAGCACCCACCGCGGAGTTCGTGCACGAGATCATGCACTTCGTCGGGCTTCCGGACACCTACCGCGACTCGAACTCGCTGTTCCGGCGCAACGCGTCCGCTGGGCCCGGTCTGATGAGCGACCTGGACCTGTCCGCCGACCTGACCGACGCGGAGCTGGCGAAGATCGACGCGTTCGCCACCCAGGTGGTGAACGTGGTCGACCACCCGCTCACCAGCCCCGACCACCAGCCCCGGCCGCTGACCACCACTTCGTCCGACTTCGACCAGAACGACTGGGCGGAAGCCGCCGCGAAGAAGGGCAAGAAGGACGAGACCACCGCACCTGGCGCGCAGTACGGTCCGCTGCCGTCCCGCGACGGCCTCGACACGTCCGCGGTGAAGAGCGGCAGCGCGACCTTCAAGGACGCCCTCAAGAACCACTACGTCCACTTCCTGGGCGACGCGGTGGACCGGGTGCCGGATGCGGTCCCGGAACCGGAGAAGTCCCCCGTGGGGTTCGTCGCGACGGTGCTCGCGACGCCGGACCTGAAGGGCGGCCTCCACGCGCTCGCCGAGAAGTACTCCAACGCGATGTCCGGCGACCAGCGGCAGCACCACCTCGGGTTGGTGATCGGCCTCAACCAGCACCGACAGGCCAACGGGGGCCACGAAACAGCGCTCAACAGCGCCATCGAGGAGTTCAAGGCGGAGTGGGCGAAGAAGCCGCTCGACATCCCCGTGCGGATCCTCCCCTTCACCTGGTCGAACCCGAAGGTCCACCAGGGGTCGATGGGCCTCGACGACCAGAAGGCCATTCCGTACGGGATGCTCCGCGAGGTCGTCCTGCGCCACGACGACGGCAAGTCGTTCGTCGAGCAGTTCGCGGAGGCCAACGACGAGACGTACCTGCACATCGGGGACGGGGACGTGAAGTCGCTGACCACGCCGGGCGGCGAGCCGCTGTTCGACGCGGCCGCCGATCGCCTCGGCGGGTCGTCCCTGAAGTTGTTCAGCGGTGCCTACCGGGGCCCCGGGGACCACGCGGCGACCCGGATGGCCATCGAGCTCGACCTCGCGGTGCGCGAGGCCATGGCGAAGACCGACCCGCGCACCGTGTACTTCACCGAGCCGAACACCTTCCTGAAGATCAAGTACGGGCACGAGCCGCTCGGCCACGACTGGACGTTCGGCACTGGTGCAGGAGAGGGGAAGGCCCTCTACGACAGCGTGGCCGCGGATCCCGACGACGTGTTCGGCAAGGACGACTCCGCGTTCGACTCCGAGTTCTCGCTGACCACCGACGACGACCGGATCGCGGACAAGCTGAAGAAGCTGCCGGGCAAGGCGACGGTCCACGACCTGATGGACAAGCTCGCCCAGAGCCACGCGAGCAAGACGGTCTGGAAGGACCAGCTCGCGCACTACCTGGAAGTGCACCACGGGATCACCGGCGCCTCCGAAGTACTCGGCAAGGTGGCGGATCTCGTGTTCAAGAAGGCCGCGGCGGGCGAGGGCCTGCCCGGTCCGCACGACGCCGTGGTCAAGGAGGTCAGGAAGGCCGCGAAGAAGCTGGGCGACGACGGGGCCCGCGATGTGATCGCGAAGATCGCGGTGGACACCTGGGTGGCGATCGCCGACAAGGTCAACGAGTTCGGCGATCTCCTGGAAAGCCCGGAGGACAAGACCCACTCGGACCCGAAGGCGCCGCCCAAGCGCCGTCCCGAGGTGACGCTCGAATCCGGCGAGCAGACCTCGCACACCGAGACCAAGGCGCTGCCACCGCTCCCCGGCGACCAAGCCCAGTCCGCGAGCAATCCCCAGGACAAGCCGCTCCCGGCGCGGCCGCTGCCGGAGAAGGTGCCGTACGCGCTGGCCGTCAAGGGCGCGATCTCCCCCAGCGCGGTGCTGCTCTCCTTCGACGGGCAGGTGGTCGGGCCGTCCAACGGCAAGAGCTGGGAGCAGAACGCCGCGGAGTTCGCCGCCAAGGTCGCCGAGCACGTCCGGCTCGACGACGCGACGGCCACCGCGGACCTGGTCGAGCAGCTCACCGACTACGCCCACCACAAGGGTCCGCACGGCCTGCTGCAGGCGCTCGCCGGCAACGGCAAGCAGTTCCAGCTGACCAGCTCCTCCGGCCAACTGGACGTGTTCCTGAAGCTGCCGGTCGGAGACATCCGCGCGGTCGACCCGAACTCGCCGGACCTGTTGGACGTCCAGGAGAAGGTCAAGCAGGAGACCGCGCAGAAGTGGGAGAGCAGCACCGAGATCGGGCGCCGCCGACCGGTCAACACGGTGCTGGGCGGGCTCATCTCGCTGGCCAACAACCTGGCCGCCGTCGTCCCGGCCCTCAACCTGGGTGGGGAGACCGCCACCAAAACCGGTGCGCGGCACTACAACACCGTGGTCGGCTCGATGAAGCTCGGTTCGGCCGAGCACGCCTTCGACGTCGGCTTCGACGTGCGCTGGGAGACCGGCGACGGCCGCACCGGGCAGGCCGCGCTCGGCACCGGACGGCTCGCCTACCCGGAAGCGAACCTGGTCAGCAGCGCCGACCTGCCCACCGGCGGCGAGGCGCCGGCGAACAACACCCCGGTCGAGCTGCCGACCAAGCTGACCGAGCTGGTGGCCGCGGTCGACACCGTGGTGCTCGGCGACGTGCAGAAGGTCCTCGCCAAGCTCCCGGACCACGTCAAGCAGGACCTCGCACTGCGCAACAAGCTCGGCGACAGCCTCAACCCCGCGCTGTTCGAGGAGGCGTCGGTGCAGGGCTTGGCGCACGGCGTCACCATCACCCACCGCTCCGAGCACGGCCGCAAGCTGCCGCCGCTGTCGATCAAGCCGGGCACCAAGCCCGCCGAGGTGTCGCTGCACGTCCGCCCGCAGCTCAAGAACTACCGCGAGATCGGCACCTTCACCGCGCTGACCGGAACCGACCACCGGCAGGGCTTCGAGAACCTGCAGGAGAGCAGCGTGCCCACGGCCTTCGAAGCCGGACTGCGGGCCCGCTACCTGGACGGGCTCGGCGGTGACGTGCAGCTGGGGCCGAACCTGCAGGTCTACGCCGGGCCGTCGTACAAGGAGACCAGCACCGGCAAGGAGTCCTGGGGGCTCAAGCAGAAGGCCCGGGTCGACGGCCCCGTGGTGGCCTTCGAACTGGACACCAGCCTGAAGCTGGAGCTGGAGTCGCAGAAGTACGGCGGCAAGGCCCTCGACTTCCAGGACCTGGGCAACGTCGACGGTGCGGCGCACTACGTGGTGGTGGAGCAGGCCAAGGCGCAGGAGTTCCGCGACCTGCTCGACTCCGCGCTCGACGACGCGCACGTCGAGCAGCCGGTGATCACCGCAGCCGACCTCGACCCGCAGCGGGCCGCGGACTTGCAGTCGGCCGCGGAGAACGGCCTGCTGACCGATCTGACGCACATCGAGAACGCGTCCAAGCTCTTCGACGGGGTGCGCCAGTTCTTGCACGAGCGGTTGCGCGGCGCTGGGGTCGAGCTCGACGCCAAGACCCGCGGCAGCATCGACCGGCAGCTCAAGGGGCTCAACCCGTTCGACCTGGCTGCGAAGTACCACGACATCGCCCACCACTACGACGACCTGCCCGCCGCGCCGCACAAGGTGACCGTGCAGGTCGGCGACCGGACCTTCACCATCACCGTCGACGGCGTGCTGGGCAAGGTGGTCGGCGAGCAGCACGTGGACCAGGCCGTGCTGACCGGAACCCGCTCCGGCGGGACGAGCTGGCGGATGCGCGGCAAGAACGCCTTCAGCATCAGCGGAAACCTGGCCGCCTACGCCCGCAAGCGGCTCGCGAGCGACGGGATGCAGCGCGCCATGTACGTCGGCGGCGCAGCGGGCGCGCAGGGCAAGGGGGAGTTCGGCAAGAACAGCAGCCACCTGAGCGGTTCGGGCCAGGAGGACAAGCACAAGTACGCCGGCCCGGCCAGCCGCGTCCACCGCGAGATCACCTTCAACGCGCACGTCGAGGAAGCGCTGCACCGCGGTCTCGGCGACCGGTGGGCGAGCGTGCACCGACCCACCGACCTGTCCGAGCTCGGCAAGCGCTCGGTCCGCAGCGACCTCGGCGACGTGTCGGTCCAGGCGACCACCACGCACCTGGTGCCGAAGTTCCTGATCGACCTGCAAGCGCAGCTGCGCCCCGGCGAGCCGCTGCACGGCGACGCCCTGAAGCAGCACCTGGCGAGCAATCCGCTGCGCGACCCGATCCGGCTCGACGGCGCGGTCATCTCGGCGACCGACCAGTTCTCGCTGCTCAACGAGAAGTTCCAGAAGTTGCAGGCGGAAGTCGTCGGCAAGTCCGGGCTGCGGTTCCGCCCGCCCGGCAGCAGCGCCCCCAAGAACCCGACGGACCTGCTGCACGCCTGGTTCGACCCGGCGCAGCAGTCGATGTTCACCGGCGGGCAGCGGCGCACCGACGGCCTGGAACGGGGCTTGCTGTTCGACCGGGCCGGGGTCGGCACCATCGAGTTCGAGGCGTTCAACCCCAAGCACGTCGACGTCCGCAACGACCTCTCGTGGCAGCCGAGCACCACCGGTGATCGGTCCACGCAGCACGGCAAGTCCTCCAGCGCCGCTGGTGAAGCGGGCGGTTCGCTGCTGTTCGGGGTGGGCGAACTCGGCGTGAACTACGGCTGGCAGGCCGAAACCGGTGACCGGGACACGACTTCGGCGGCGAACAAGCTCACCGCGGGCAAGCAGCCCGGGCCGGTGCACGTCTACGGCGTGGACGTGCTCGCCACCATGAGCTGGGACACCTGGCAGAACCTGTTCGGCCAGCCCACCACGAAGTGGCCGTCGATCAACCCCTACCCGATCGCGGCCGCCCCGGCAGCGGACACGCTGTGGGAGTACCACGACTCGGTGCCCCCGGTGCCGGACCCGACCGAGGTCACGGTCAACCTGGGCGAGGAGAAGTACCAGCTGGCCGACGTGCGGGTCGTCGCGCAGGTCGACGAGGCCGAAGGCGTGGTCGACGTGGCCGTCTACCACCCCGGCTTCCAGGCCATGGAGGACAAGAAGCGCAAGGCGCTGACCTTCCTGCCGCTGGACGCCACCCTCGGCGAGCGGCTGGCGGCCGACCGGCTCGGCCGCGTGGAGACCGCCGAGAACCAGCCGGAGGGCACGATCGGCCTCCTGGAGCTCCGCGAGCTCGTCCAGGACCTCGATCGCACCGCCTCGGAGTCCTGAGGGCCCCCGGGTGGTCGATTTCGCCCGAAATCGGCGTTCACCCGGGTGGCGGTCGATTTCGTGCGAAATCGACACCTCCGGCGGGGAGGGGCGGTCGGCGAGCCGCTGCGTGCCGTTGTCGGGGGCGCTCGTTAGTCTCGGTGCGTGACCAGCAAGGACGTGGACGACCGCAACCCGGACAACGGCGCCGAGGAGAACGTGCCGACAGACCCCGCTGCCGATCGCGCGGCCGAGGGCGTCGAGGACGTGCCCGCCGACGTGCGCGAGCACTACGCGGAACTCGCCGAAGAAGTCCGCGGCCACCAGTTCCGCTACTACGTGCTCGACGCGCCGACCATCTCCGACGGTGAGTTCGACGAGCTGTTCGGGCAGCTGCAGCGGCTCGAGGCCGAGCACCCGGCCTTGCAGGCACCCGACTCGCCGACGCAGGTCGTCGGCGGCACCTTCTCCACCGAGTTCACCCCGGTCGCGCACCTCGAGCGGATGCTGAGCCTCGACAACGCGTTCAGCACCGAGGAGCTGCAGGCCTGGGTCGACCGCGTGGAGCGCGAGGTCGGCAGCAGCGCGCAGTACCTGTGCGAGCTGAAGATCGACGGCCTGGCGATCAACCTGCTGTACCGGGACGGCCGGCTGGAGCGGGCGCTGACCCGCGGTGACGGCCGCACCGGCGAGGACGTCACGCTCAACGTGCGCACCATGGCCGACGTGCCCGAGCAGCTGACCGGCACCGACGAGTACCCGGTGCCGGGGCTGGTCGAGGTGCGCGGCGAGGTGTTCTTCCGCGTCGACGAGTTCGCCGAGCTCAACGCCGGTCTGGTGGAGGCGGGCAAGCCGCCGTTCGCCAACCCGCGCAACGCCGCCGCCGGTTCGCTGCGGCAGAAGGACCCGCGGATCACCCGGACCCGGCCGCTGCGGCTGATCTGCCACGGCCTGGGCAAGCGCGAGGGCTTCGAGCCGGAGCGGCAGTCGGAGTCCTACGCGGCGCTCAAGGCGTGGGGCCTGCCGGTGTCCCGGCACACCGTCGTGCTGTCCACTGTGGACGAGCTGATCAAGCACATCGAGCACTGGGGCAAGCACCGCGACTCCGCCGAGCACGAGATCGACGGCATGGTGATCAAGGTCGACGAGGTGCCGCTGCAGCGCCGCCTCGGCACCACCTCCCGCGCCCCGCGCTGGGCCATCGCCTACAAGTACCCGCCCGAGCAGGCCACCACGAAGCTGCTGGACATCCAGGTCGACGTCGGGCGCACCGGCCGGGTCACCCCGTTCGCGGTGATGGAGCCGGTCAAGGTCGCCGGGTCCACGGTGTCGATGGCCACCCTGCACAACGGCGACGAGGTGCGCCGCAAGGGCGTGCTGATCGGTGACCGGGTGGTCATCCGCAAGGCCGGCGACGTGATCCCCGAGGTGCTCGGTCCGGTGGTCGACGTGCGCACCGGCGACGAGCGGGAGTTCACGATGCCCGCGACCTGCCCGAGCTGCGGGTGGCCGCTGGCGCAGCAGAAGGAGGGCGACGTCGACCTGCGCTGCCCGAACGCCCGGGGCTGCCCCGGGCAGCAGCGCGAGCGGCTGTTCTACCTGGCCAGCCGCAAGGTGCTGGACATCGACGCGCTCGGCTACGAGGCGGCGGGCGCGCTGTTGACCGCCGGGGTGATCGAGGACGAGGGCGACCTGTTCGACCTCGACGAGCCGAAGCTGCTCAAGACCCCGCTGTTCACCACCAAGGAGGGCAACCTCTCCGCCAACGGCGCCAAGCTGCTGGCCAACCTCGAGGTGGCCAAGGAGAAGCCGCTGTGGCGGGTGCTGGTGGGGCTGTCCATCCGGCACGTCGGCCCGACCGCGGCGCAGGCGCTGGCCCGCGAGTTCGGTTCGCTGGAGCGGATCGAGGAGGCCTCCGAGGAGGAGCTGGCGGCCGCCGACGGGGTCGGCCCGACCATCGCCACCGCGGTGCGCGAGTGGTTCGCGGTGGACTGGCACCAGGAGATCGTGCGCAAGTGGCGGGCCGCCGGGGTGCGGATGGCCGACGAGCGCGACGAGTCGATCCCGCGCACCCTCGAGGGCATGTCGATCGTGGTCACCGGCACCCTGCAGACCTTCTCCCGGGACGAGGCGAAGGAGCTGATCATGGCCCGCGGTGGTCGTGCGGCCGGATCGGTGTCGAAGAAGACCGCGTTCGTGGTCGTCGGTGACGCGCCGGGCTCGAAGTACGACAAGGCGATGCAGCTCAAGGTGCCGGTGCTGGACGAGGACGGGTTCCGCGTGCTGCTCGACGACGGCCCGGAGGCCGCCGCGGAGGCCGCGCTGCCGGCCGAGGAGTGACCGTGCGCTGTCGGTGCGCGTTGGCAGGATCGGGGTCATGACGACGATCCGGGTGGCCCTGCCCACCGACTACGAGGTGATCGGTGAGATCGCCGTCCGCGCCTACGCCGAGGCGGGCAGCCTGCCCGCAGACGTCGACTACGCCTCGGTGCTGCGCGACGCCGCCGACCGCGCGGAGCACGGCGAGCTGCTGATCGCCCTGGCCGGCGACCGGCCGCTCGGCACGGTCACCGTGGTCCAGCCCGGTACCGCCTACGCCGAGATCTCCCAGCCCGGTGAGCTGGAGTTCCGCATGCTGGCGGTGGTGCCGGAGGCCGCGGGCAACGGTGTCGGCCGCGCCCTGGTGCGGGCGGTGATCGACCGGGCCCGCGAGCACGACGCGAAGCGCGTGGTGCTCTGCGTGAAGGACACCTCGGAACCGGCCCGGCGCCTCTACGAGAGCCTCGGCTTCGAGCGCTGCCCGGAACGCGACTGGTCCCCGGCTCCGAGCGTCAACCTCCTGGCCTACGCCCTGGACCTGTGAGGGTCGACGTTTCCGCTGGTCAAGTGCCGTGAGCACTTTGGGTTGCTATAGCACCCCAAAAGACTCACGGGTCGTGACCAGCGGAAACTCAGCCGTCGAGGACGACGGAGACGATGCCTGCGAGGTGGGCGAGGCGGGCGAGCTCCGCGGCGCGGAACATCGGGCCGCCGGGGCGGCCGGCCAGCAGGACCCGGTCCGGCTTGCCGATCGGGGTCGCGGCCAGCTCGGTGCCCAGCTCCTGCCAGGTCTCCGGGACCCAGCTGTCGTCGCCGTCGAGGATCGTCGCGCGCGGCAGCGGCAGCCACGGCAGCTCCAGGTAGCCCTCCTGCGGGGCCGAGGTGCTCGCCGCCAGCTGCTCCGCGCCGCCGGAGCGGTGCCCGAAGACGATCGCCCAACCCGATCGGATGATCTTGGGGACTCCTTCGGCGAAGATCTGCAGGCCACGACCCGGCTCGGCGGCGATCTCCTCGACCAGCTCGAGCTCGCGGTGGGTGTCCAGCACGCCCGCGTAGGGGCGGACCGCGTCGACGCTGACGCCTTCGACGGATTCGGCCGCGGTGATCAGCACGTCCGGCAGGCGCCCGGAGGGCAGCTCCACCACCAGGTCGTCGATCGCCACGCCGCCCGCTCGCTCGACGACGTCGACGCTGAGGATGTCGGCCCCGATCTCGCCGAGCGCGGTCGCCACCGAACCGAGGTTGCCCGGTCGGTCCGGAATCTGCACCCGGATGAGGAAGGACACCGGACTCAACGCCTCCAGTTTCGTGCGCGACACCTCGCCGGTCGCGCTGCTCCAAGGCGCACGAGGCCGCACTCCAGCGGCTCCTCGCACGAGGAACTGGCCTTTGAAATTGTGGCAGACGCCGGTCGCTCCTGGTGATACCGCCGTCCGCGCAGTGAAACCGGAGTCGTGAGCGGCGGCGGTGCCAGGAGCGGCCACCGCCGCTCGCAAGTCCGTCGCCACTCCCCGCGGAACCCGCCAGCCGACCGGTCAATAGACTGGGCGGTACCCGTGAAACCGGACATGACCAGGGAGCTTCGCAGTGTCCAAGATCTCCCGCGACGAGGTCGCGCACCTCGCCGGCCTGGCGCGGCTGGCCGTCACCGAGGCCGAGCTCGACACCTTCGCCGGCCAGCTGGACCAGATCCTCGACTCGGTGGCGAAGGTGGGCGAGGTCGCTGCGGACGACATCCCGCCGACCTCCCACGCCGTGCCGGTGACCAACGTCTTCCGCGAGGACGAAGTGCGGCCGGGCTTGACGCGCGAGCAGGCGCTCGCTGCCGCGCCCGCCGCTGAAGAGGACCGGTTCCGCGTGCCGCGGATTCTCACCGAGGAGGCCTGATGACGACCGCATCTGGCGGCAGCCTGACCGGGCTGACCGCGTCCGAGCTCGCCGCGAAGCTGGAGGCGGGTGAGGTCTCGTCGGTCGAGGTGACTCAGGCGCACTTGGACCGGATCTCCGCCGTCGACTCCGCCGTGCACGCTTTCCTGCACGTGAACGGCGACGGCGCGCTCGCCGCCGCGCGCAGCGCCGACGAGGACCGCTCCGCGGGCAAGGCGGCTTCGCCGCTGGCCGGTGTGCCGCTCGCGCTCAAGGACGTCCTCACCACGACCGACATGCCCACCACCTGCGGCTCCAAGATGCTGGAGGGCTGGGTTCCGCCGTACGACGCCACGGTGACCAAGCGCCTGCGCGAGGCCGGCGTGGTCATCCTCGGCAAGACCAACATGGACGAGTTCGCGATGGGCTCGTCGACGGAGAACTCGGCCTACGGCCCGACCCGCAACCCGTGGGACCTCAACCGGATCCCGGGCGGTTCCGGTGGCGGTTCCTCGGCGGCGCTGGCCGCGTTCGAGACGCCGCTGGCCATCGGCACCGACACCGGTGGCTCCATCCGCCAGCCGGGCGCGGTGACCGGCACGGTCGGCGTGAAGCCCACCTACGGCGGGGTGTCCCGCTACGGCCTGGTCGCGTTCTCCTCGTCGCTGGACCAGCCGGGTCCGTGCGCGCGCACGGTGCTCGACGCCGCGCTGCTGCACGAGGTGATCGCCGGGCACGACCCGATGGACTCCACCTCGATCGCGCAGCCGGTGCCGCAGGTCGTGGCCGCGGCGAAGGAAGGCGCGAAGGGCGACCTCAAGGGCGTGCGCGTCGGCGTGGTCCGCGAGTTCTCCGGTGACGGCTACCAGCCGGGCGTGCAGCGGGCTTTCGACGCCGCGGTGAAGCAGCTGTCCGCGCTGGGCGCCGAGGTCGTCGAGGTCTCCTGCCCGAACTTCGACTACGCGCTGCCGGCGTACTACCTGATCGCGCCGAGCGAGTGCTCCTCGAACCTGGCCCGCTTCGACGCGATGCGCTACGGCCTGCGCGTCGGCGACGACGGCGAGCGCAGCGCCGAGGAGGTCATGTCGCTGACCCGCGAGGCCGGTTTCGGCCCGGAGGTCAAGCGGCGCATCATGCTCGGCACCTACGCGCTGTCCTCGGGCTACTACGACGCCTACTACGGGCAGGCGCAGAAGGTGCGGACGCTGATCACCCGCGACTTCGACGCCGCGTTCGCGCAGGTCGACGTGCTGGTCTCGCCGACGACCCCGACCACCGCGTTCCCGATCGGCGAGCGGGTCGACGACCCGATGGCGATGTACCTCGCCGACCTGTGCACGATCCCGTCGAACCTGGCCGGCAACGCCGCGATGAGCGTCCCCTGCGGACTGTCCGATGAGGACGGTCTGCCGGTGGGTCTGCAGATCATGGCCCCGGCGATGTCCGACGACCGGCTCTACCGGGTCGGTGCTGCGTACGAGACCGCGCGCGGTGCGCTCCGCGTGCCCGAGCTGGAGGTGACGGTGTGAACCCGAAGATGAAGGCGGCTTTCCAGCTCGCGTCGGTGCTCTCCGCCGCGTTCGGGCTGCGGGCGAGCATCCGCGCGGCGCGGGAGAACAAGGACAAGCTCGAGCTGGCGGACGCGATCATCACCGCCGCCGGGCTGGTCACCGGCACCGCGCTGGCCGTGCGGGCGCTGCGCAAGGGGGAGGACGACAAGTGACCGCTGTCGCCGAGATCATGGACTACGACGAGGTCCTGGCCCGGTTCGACCCGGTGCTGGGCCTCGAGGTGCACGTCGAGCTGTCGACGAACACGAAGATGTTCTGCGGCTGCGCCAACGCCTTCGGCGCGGAGCCGAACACCCAGGTGTGCCCGGTGTGCCTGGGCCTGCCGGGTGCGCTGCCGGTGGTCAACGGCAAGGCCGTGGAGGCCGCGATCCGGATCGGTCTCGCGCTCAACTGCGAGGTCGCGGAGTGGTGCCGGTTCGCCCGGAAGAACTACTTCTACCCGGACATGCCGAAGAACTTCCAGACCTCGCAGTACGACGAGCCGATCGTGCACGACGGCTACCTGGACGTGGTGCTGGACGACGGCGAGACGTTCCGCGTCGAGATCGAGCGCGCGCACATGGAGGAGGACACCGGCAAGTCGCTGCACGTCGGCGGTGCCACCGGTCGCATCCACGGTGCGAGCCACTCGCTGCTGGACTACAACCGCGCGGGCGTGCCGCTGATCGAGATCGTCACCAAGCCGATCACCGGTGCCGGTGAGCGCGCTCCCGAGGTCGCCCGCGCCTACGTCGCGGCGCTGCGGGACCTGCTGCGCGCGCTGGACGTCTCCGACGTGCGGATGGACCAGGGCTCGCTGCGCTGCGACGCGAACGTGTCGCTGATGCCGAAGGGCTCGGCGGAGTTCGGCACCCGCACCGAGACGAAGAACGTCAACTCGCTGCGCAGCGTCGAGCGCGCGGTCCGGTTCGAGATGCAGCGGCACGCCGCGGTGCTGACCGGTGGCGGCGAGATCCTGCAGGAGACCCGGCACTTCGACGAGTCCACCGGCAGCACCTCGGCGGGGCGCAAGAAGGAGACCTCCGAGGACTACCGGTACTTCCCGGAGCCGGACCTGGTGCCGATCGCGCCGTCCCGCGAGTGGGTCGAGGAGCTGTCCAAGACCCTGCCGGAACTGCCCTGGGAGCGCCGCAAGCGCGCCAAGGAGGAGTGGGGCCTGTCCGACGAGGAGCTGCGCGACCTGGTCAACGCCGGGGCGCTGGAGCTGATCGCGGAGACCGTCGAGGTCGGTGCGCAGCCGGGCGACGCCCGCTCCTGGTGGGTCGCCTACCTCGCGCAGCAGGCCAACACCCGCGGTGTTGAGCTGGCGGACCTGGAGATCTCCCCGAAGCAGGTGGCGCGGGTGATCGCGCTGGTCGCCGAGGGCAAGCTGACCAACAAGCTGGCCCGGCAGGTCGTCGACGGCGTGCTCGCCGGCGAGGGCGAGCCGGACGAGGTCGTGGCGGCCCGGGGCCTGGAGGTCGTCTCCGACGACTCCGCGCTGCAGACGGCGATCGACGAGGCGCTGGCGGCCCAGCCGGACATCGCGGACAAGATCCGCGGCGGCAAGGTCCAGGCCGCGGGCGCGATCGTCGGCGCGGTCATGAAGGCCACGAAGGGGCAGGCGGACGCGAAGCGGGTCCGCGAACTCGTCCTCGCGGCCTGCGGCCAGTAAGCACCGCGCGAAGGGCACCTCCCCGCTGGTTCTCCGGCGGTGGGGTGCCCTTCGTGCTGCTTCGGGTCAGACGTCGTCCGACGGTTCGAAGTCGAGGTGTCCGATGCGCTCCTCGACGGTGACGACGTTCCGCAGCGCATCGCAGGCCTGCGCGATCAGGTCGTCCAACTCGTCGGCCTGCTCGTCGAGGTACCGCTGAGCGGCGGGGTCCGGAACCGCGAACTGCCGGAGCTCCGCGCAGTGCTGCTGGAGGTCGACGAGGCGGGCCGTGGTCTCGGCCTGCTCGGCCTCGGTCATCAGCAGGCTGTGGTCCCGAGAAGCGGGATCCGGAACTTCGGGGTGTCGGCCACCGGCAGTGCACATGGGAACTCCTGACTGCACGTCGAGTTCGGCCAGCACCCCGCCGAGCCGCACCGGGAACCCTAGCGACGACCCCGCAGCGGCACCAGCTCCCGCCGGCCGGTTCGTCAGTCCTTGCCCGCGGTGCCGCCCGACGGGGGTTCGAGGCGGAGGACCCGGTCGTCGCTGGAGATCGGGGCTCCGCCGTCCTTGTTGGAGGTGCCGAGCCAGATCAGGCCGTCGGGGGCGAGGGCCGCTGCGGAGAAGCGGCCGTAGGTCTTCTCCATGACCTTCGCCGGTTGGCCGGTGACCGTGCCGTCCGGGGCCGGGCTGAGGGTGTAGAGGGCGGCGGCGTCGCGCAGCGCCACCACCACGTTCGCCGGGTCGGCGGCGCAGCCCGCGACGCCGGGGCGGTCCGCCCACGTCCACGCCGGGGCGCCCAGCGGCTGGCCGAGCTTCATCTGGAACAGCGCGTCCTGGTCGCCCAGGCGGTCGGTCACCCAGTACATGCCCAGGCCCGGCGTGCCGCACAGCCCGCCCGGGTCGGTCAGGCCGGAGACGACCACCGGGGTCTTCGGATCGGGGTTCCCCGCGGCCGGTTTGCCGAAACCGTCGATCCGCAGCAACTTCCCGGCCAGCGACTTCGGATCGGCTGCGTTCGCCGCGTCGCCCGCGTTGCCGGTGGCGACCAGCAGCGCGCCCTGGCCGTCGTCCATCAGGGCGCCGGAGTTGCCGTTCGACCCCTTGGGGATGCCGGTCAGGACCGGTTTGGGGCGGTCGCCCGCGGCCACCCGCACGACCTGGTTGTCGCTGCCGGTCGTGATGTAGGCGTAGAAGAGCTCGTCCTCGTGGTAGGTCGGGGACAGGGCGAGTCCGGTGAGTCCTCCGCCGTTGCTCGCGTCGACCGGGATCCGGGCCAGCTCAACGGGTTTCGC